>JAZNVD010000034.1:0-4411 GCA_045592645.1 Candidatus Ornithomonoglobus sp.
CAGAGAATTATGAGCCCGATGTTTTTTCTCTGTTGCGTTTGTGTGACATGCATAATATTCCCATTGCAACAAACCTTGCAACAGCAGAGGTTCTTATCCACGGTCTTGAACGTGGTGACCTTGACTGGCGTGACATTGTTAATCCTAAAAAATAAGGCAACAAAAAACTGACTCTTGCGAGTCAGTTTTTTTATTAGTTCTGTTTTGCCATCCATTCAGCCATATATTCAGTTGAAATTGTTTCTTCTTTAAGGAACTTAATCTGCTTCTTAAGATTATCCTTTGAAACCTCCACCATTGCTTTGCCGATTGTTTCTGTAAGACCGGGATGATATGCGCCTGCGTATGAATTAGGATATTTTGCCATCCACGCAAAGTGTGTTCCTATGCCAAGTTCTGCAAATTTATCAAATCTGCCTGTGGGCATGCCACTTTCCTGATCCATCTTATCAAGACGAATTGTTTCAGGACGAATGCCCAAAACCAAACCTGTTTCTACAAAGCACGCGTGTCCGTGAAGCACATCCTTATCTACAAAGTCCTGCAATACTTTTATATCTTCGTCTGTAAGATAGGGATATTTGCCCTCTTTATGTTCCTCAAGAATCTGTGGAACAATGTTTGTTGTAAGGTTAGTCTGAAACGCCTGATAATCAACCTTATCGTACAAAAGGCTTCTTGTAAAATTGCCAATCATATTGTGGTTTCCACCGTGGCCGTTATAGAAAACAATTTTCTTAAAACCGTTTCTTGCAATTTCTCTGCAGGTTTCCTGAAGAATCTGGAAACGCAAAGGTGCACTGAACATTACTGTTCCTGCAAACTCGCCACTGCCTGACTTCTCACCAAAATACATTGTGGGGAATACAACTGCATATTCCTCATCAGCTGCAAGACGTGCAACCTCCTGTGAATGGATAATATCCACACCTACGGGGCTGTGCTGACCGTGCTTTTCAAGACAGCCGATAGGTATAATACATACGCCCTTTGATTTTTCAATGGCCTCTTTAAACTCTTCTTCTCTCAAGTTTTCCCATAACATAATTAGTACCTCCATATACTTAATTTTATACTGTGATTTCATAACACAGTTGTTATTTAAAGTGTACCATATAACATCAATGACTTCATTCAGTATTTTATTAGAAATATTTGATATTTTGAACATTTATCTTAAAATATCATTTGTCAGAGCAATTAAAATATTCAAAACATCAAATATTTGCTGAAAATGGGTTGACATCTGCGGTAGAAATGAGGTATGCTAATGATAAGAAATGCAGTAAGGAGGCGAGAGTGTGGAAAGAGAGAAAGATTCTTTTGAGAAATGTTTGGAATCTTATTTAAATCCCATTGACATCAGTCAATGTTTTTCCCGTGCAAAAATTTTCTCGTATTCGCCTGATTCAAAATACCCTGTGATTTTCAGACATTACAAACATTCTGTTGACAATCCTGACGATGCAAACCGACAGCGAGGTATAAGAATTTCAGAATACAGACGTATTGCAATTCATATTCAGGGGAAAATACGAGTTCTTGTTAACGGCACAGCATATAACCTCTCTTACGGTGACGTCAGTATTTACAGGATAAATGATGCAGATATTACTCATTACCTGAAAAGTGAAGCAATAGAGTACTATGAATTTGAGTTTCCCGATGAGTTTTTTGACTCGCCTGATGATAAGAACAGATTTTTTCCGTTTTTGTCAGGGGAGCAGGATGAAAAATATAATACTATTTCGCCAAGTCAAAAAGATGCGACTACGCTTTTTGAAATACTTGAAGCATTTGATAATGAGGCAAACAACCAGTCAGAGAATTCGGATTTTATTTTGTATTCGTTGCTTATCCGTCTTGGGGTACTTCTTTCAAAAATGCACACAAGGGAAAATCACGAAAACGCAAAAGAAAAAATTGATCCTGTTGTCCAAGGGGCGGTGAACTATATTTCCAAAAACTTCAGAACCCTTGTAAATATTGATGAGATTGCCGATAACTGCGGGATAAGTGTGTCGTATCTTTGCAGAATATTTAAAGAACGGCTGGGAATAACTCCCACAGACTACATAAACAGAATTAAAATAAACTATGCTCAAAAGCTTCTTAAAGGTGGAGCAAATGTAACGGAAGCGTGTTTTGATTCGGGGTTTAACAATTACGGTTATTTTATTACGCTTTTTAAGAAAACGGTTGGCACAACGCCTGCAAAATATAAAAAAAGCGTGTTTATTAATAAAGATTAAAATATTGGCAAATTGTATTCACATTGATTGGATTTTTAAAATAATACAAATAAATTATTGCATAACAAGAGTGTATGTGCTATAATCGTAGTAATTATAATATGAGGTGAAATTATGGCAAGACAGAAGTTAGCAGACAGAAAACTCCCCGATTACACAAAAGGTGAGGAGATATTTAATATGGTATCGCATATTGCAGGCGGTGCGGTAGGTATTACGGCGGTTGTCCTGTGCGTTGTGTTTGCGGCATTGCACCATAATGCTTACGGAGTTGTGGGAAGTGCAATCTACGGTGCGTCAATGATAATTCTTTATACTATGTCAAGTATTTATCATGGCTTAAAGCCAGAGCTTATGGCAAAAAAGGTATTTCAGGTAATAGACCACTGTTCAATTTTTCTGCTTATTGCCGGAACATATACTCCCATTGCACTGTGTTCGTTGCGTGAATATAATACGGCACTGGGTTGGGTAATATTCGGAATTATCTGGGGCTTTGCAGCGTTGGGGATTGTATTTAACTCAATTGATATTAAAGCGTACAGTAAATTTTCTGCAATATGCTACCTTGTAATGGGATGGTGTATAGTATTTGCGTGGAAGCCGACGGCACAGATGCTCACAGGCGGCGGAATTGCACTGTTACTCGCAGGCGGTATTTCCTATACTATCGGTGCGTTGTTCTATTACTTCTTAAAAAAGAAAAAATATATGCATTCAGTATTCCACTTGTTTGTCGTAATAGGAAGTATTCTGCACTTCCTCTGCATATTGTTCTATGTAATATAAAACTAAACCACGGAAAAATTTTCCGTGGTTTTTAAATTTTTTAAAAAAAACTATTGACAAACGAAAAAAATGTGGTATACTATAATTAGTAATCGTTACTGATTTCTTTAAGGAAGGTGGTAGTTATGGGATATTCAAAGCAAAGAGAAGCATTGTTGACAGTGCTTATGAATACCACAGCTCATCCAACGGCAAACGATATATATGAAAAGATGAGGGAGAATGACCCGAAAATAAGTCGGGGCACAGTATACCGTAATCTTGCAATGTTGTCAGAGTCGGGACGAATACTGAGGATTGATACAGTACACGACAGTGTTCACTATGACGGTTGTGTAAAGCCACATTATCATTTTGTATGTGCTAATTGTGGCAAGGTGGCAGACCTTTCAATTGAGCCTATCGAGATTGATAAGGCGGTTGAGGCTGACATAGAATGTAAAGTAAATACACACTCATTAATTTTTTACGGTGAGTGTAAAGAATGTAAAGGTTAATTTTAAGGAGGAAAAAATTATGGCAAAGTATGTATGTCCGGTATGCGGTTATGTTCACGAGGGAGATGCGGCACCTGAGAAGTGCCCCCAGTGTGGTGTTCCCGGTTCAAAGTTCACAATGATGAATGAGGGCGCAGGCCTTGATTTCGTATGTGAGCACGTAATAGGCGTAGGCGCAAAGGACCAGGTAGAGATGGATGTATACGAGGGTCTGAAGGCTAACTTCGAGGGCGAGTGTACAGAGGTTGGTATGTATATAGCAATGTCAAGACAGGCAATCCGTGAGGGTTATCCTGAGATTGGCGAGTTCTATATGAGAGCAGCTCTTGAGGAAGCAGAGCACGCAGCAAAGTTTGCAGAGCTTTTAGGTGAGGTTGTATCAGTATCAACAAAGAAGAACCTTGAAATGAGAGCAGAGGCAGAGTGCGGTGCAACTGCAGGTAAGTTCGAGCTTGCAAAGCGTGCAAAGGAGCTTGGTTATGACGCAATCCATGATACAGTGCATGAGATGGCAAAGGACGAGGCAAGACACGGCAAAGGCTTCGAAGGTATGCTTAAGAGATACTTCGGTTAATATAAATTTCCCGATTTTAATGTGTATATTTTTTTAAAAACATCTATAAAATAGTTTTGAGGTGAATGAATATGAAATTTGAATGCCCCTGTGGCTATGTATATGACCCTGCCATTGGCGACCCCGACAACGGTGTTGCTCCCGGAACGGCATGGGAGGATGTGCCCGAGGATTGGGTATGCCCCGTATGTGGTCTTGGCAAGGAAGTATTCGTAGAAGAGTAAAGACAACGGAGTGGATTTTCCACTCCTTGTTTTTTTATGGTTATTTGTGTTATAATAACCATAGGTGGTGATAAT
>JAZNVD010000035.1:0-12504 GCA_045592645.1 Candidatus Ornithomonoglobus sp.
ATATAATACGCATGAAATTCAAGGAAAAGAAGATAAATATAACCACTTCGTATTGGTTATTTTTTATAATCATATTTGCAAATTCGGTTGTTGCTGTATTTTTGATATTTAAGCTTTCGTATGATACGGCAAGCACATATATGTACAATTTATCGGTACTTTGTTCCTTTGGTTTATTATTCTGCACTTTTTTTGCTTTGTATTTGTACGAACATCTTGCAAAACAATCACAGATAATTGCCAAACAGCAACAGTTTGAACAACAAATAAAAGCTCAATCAAAACATCTGGACGAAATTCTTATAAGCCAGAATAAATTGCGAAAGTTTCGTCATGATTTTTTAAATCATTTGACCGCAATTAACGGATATTTCAGTTCACAGGATTATGCAGGAGGATTAGACTACATAAAGCAAATTGACAGTCTCAGTTATGGACTAAATGATATGATAGAAACAGGAAATGTAGCCCTTGATGCAATTGTGACCAGTAAAAAAGCATTGGCAGAGTCGAAGGGAATAAGATTTGATATAAACATCCAAATCCCCGAACGACTGGCACTTGATGCGACAGATATTTGTATTATTTTTGGCAACGCTTTGGATAATGCAATAGAAGCGTGCGAAAGAATTGAAATTGGTGATAAGAGAATATCTCTTACGGTCATTTATGATAATAATTCAGTTATATGCAAAATAGCAAACACGGCACTAAAAGGCAGAAAGCTTGTATTGAGCACAGTAAAGCGTGATAAGAAAAATCATGGGTTTGGAATTGTAAACATAAAAACGGCTCTTGAAAGATACAATCACACATTTAAAGTAAATCAAACGGAAACAGAGTTTGCACTGTTTTTTATAATATATTTCAGTTAAAACAAAAAGTCTGACATCATCAGACTTTTTTTGTTGCGTGTTATGCAGATAAAATGTCGTTTTGTGCAGTGACAGAATCCACGGACCTCAGATTGTGATATAATGAAATCAACTTAAATTCAGTGGCATCATTTTTGAGATGTGTCGACTGTCACACTATTTGTGTTAGTTGTCACATTTGGGTTGAAAATTTTGAATATGAGTGATATAATGATCATATCAACTACAAGGAGGCAACAGCTATGAACAAAAAAATTCTTTCTGCAGTATTGTCGTTATTTGTAATGGTATCATCGCTTTCGGTGTTTGCATATTCTGATTGCAACAATGAAGCAGTGAAGTCTTTAACTGAGTTAGAGGTCTTGGATGGATATGATGACGGAACATTTAGGCCTGATGCATTAATATCACGGGCAGAATTTGCAAAAGTGATTTCCGTTATCAACGGAGTGGCAGATTTGCAAAGTTCTGATTTTCCTGAAATTGAATTTTCAGATGTTGACGGCAACCACTGGGCTTATAATTATATAGCACATTGCTATGGATTGAGAGCTATTGATGGCTATGATGACGGAACATTCAGACCCAATGACAACATTTCACTTGCAGAGGCGGTAAAGATATGTCTCGAAGTAACGGGTTATGGTAGCTTGGTTACAGAACAGAGCAAAAACTGGTACGAGCCGTGGGTTGATTTAGCATTTGACAAAAACATTATAAGCACAAAGGATAAAGATCCAAACGGTAAGGCAACAAGAGCAGAAATTGCGGATATAGTTTATCAGACCATCAACCTGCCGTTACGATTATTAACAGGATACAAGGTGATTGAGGGTGTAATGCATCCGACATATACCATAGCGGATGGCGTGGAAGTGCCATTTGAGTCACTGTCAACTAAATACCTTCAGGAAATATAATATACGAATAAAGAGGTGATTGATATGAAGAAAATATTTGCTGTACTGATAACAATATGTATGGCGTTGTCAATGACGTCAACAACCGTATGTAATGCGCAAACTGACATAAAAGTTGGCGATTACATACAATTAGGTCAGTACAAAGGTCAGCGGCTGATTTGGAGATATGCAGGTGATGATGACAACGGAAAGCTGATGTTTGCAAGGGACAACCTCTGTATAAAGGCTTTTGATGCCTCAGGTAAGGACACGGACAATAAGGATCGCCGTAACTTTGGTTCAAACTTATGGTCACAATCAACCATCCGTCAATGGCTTAATTCAAACGAGGAAACAGTAAGCTATATTTATGGGAATGTTCCTGACAAAAGAAGTGTTCGACACGGCTATAATCCCTACGATACGGAAGCGGGATTTTTAACCAATTTTACATCTCAGGAACTTGATGCGATAAAAGAGGTTACGTTAAAAACTCCGTTGGATGAAGTGGATGAGGAGTTAGCAGACGGCGAATATTCTGTGATAGAATTTGATGCGGTTGATGAAGCAAGTTTTAATAAAACCTATGTTACACGTAAATATGAAAACACTACGGATAAAATATTCCTTATAGATAATGAACAGTTAGACCTTGTAATGACACAGTTAAATGATGGTTATTATAAACAGAGCAAAACTACGTTTTATGTGGGTGATTTTGCCGGTCGGGATATGTTATCAGAAAGAGAGTATTACCTACGCACACCTCAGACACTTATTGATTCTGATGTTGGCTTAAATGTTGTGTTGGAAAGTTATGAGGGCGAGGCACATTATTCGTTTATCGGCGGTGCTAACGGCGGTGCATGTATAAGACCTGCTTTCTATCTTGCTGATAATGTAGAATTTATCAGTGGTGACGGAACCGAGGAAAATCCCTACATAGTATGTGAGGCAGATGCTCAGCCATTGCCTGATATTGCCACAAAGCTGGGCGTTGTAAGCTTTAAGGGCGATATACAAATTTACATTGATAAAGACGTTGTAGAGTTTGAGGACAACAAGCCTTTCATAGATGACGCATGGCGTACTCAGGTTCCCATTCGTGCAATAAGCGAGGCACTTTCTTTTGATGTTACCTATGATGAAGTAAGCAGAGAAATAATCATTAAAAAGGCAGAAAAAGAAATAAAGCTTACTATCGGAAGCTCACAGATGATTGTAGACGGAAACATTATTGAAATGGACACAACTGCAATAATTTATAATGACAGCACATACATTCCTGTTAGATTTGTGGCGGAAGCATTGGGCTGTGAGGTAAGCTACGACAGAGCCGTTACAGGTTATATGATGAATGAATATGGTGTTTTAGTTCCTACATATGATTAAATCTTTATAAAAGACTGCTTCGGCAGTCTTTTTTGTATATAATTAGAAAAATCCGTCAAAAATGAAGGTGTATACCATTCACAGGAGGCGGTAGTTTGAAAAAGTTATGCGTTGTTCTGGCTCTTGTTTTATCATTTATAATGTGTGAGCCGTGCTTTGCACTGTCTAAAATAGGCTCACGGGGTACAGAGGTAAGAAATATCCAGACACGGCTGAAAAACTGGGGGTATTATTTCTACACCGTTGACGGTATTTACGGCTGGAGAACGGCAGAAGCAGTTAAAAAGTTTCAGCGTAAGCACGGGCTTGCGGTTGACGGAATATGCGGACCCCGAACCCTTGAAAAAATTGGATTACCTACGGGGGAGAGCTCTTCATCATCAAGTGATTTAAATCTTCTTGCTAATATTATAAGTGCCGAGGCAAGAGGTGAGCCATATACTGGTCAGGTGGCAGTTGGTGCAGTAGTTTTGAACCGTGTCAGGTCGTCCTCTTTTCCCAATACCATTGCAGGTGTAATTTACCAACCGGGTGCATTTACAGCCGTAAATGACGGGCAGATTAATAAACCAGTAACACAGAGCAGTTACAATGCGGCACGGGATGCAATGAACGGCTGGGACCCGTCGGGTGGTGCATTATACTATTTTAACCCTGCTACGGCTACAAGTGACTGGATTTGGTCAAGACCTGTCATAACACAGATAGGAAATCATAGATTTTGCAAGTAAAAGGGCGGAAAACCGCCCTTTTTCAGTAAAAAATTTGACAATTGTAAAATTATGTGGTATTATATCTAAAATTATCCATTTATTGGTAAAATGCCTTGGGCACAAATAAAAGGAGAGTTATATGGGAAAAAAATACAAGATATCCATAACGGTGGTCCTTGCTGTAATTATTACAGCCCTTGTTATAGGTATGGTGATACATATAGCAACAAATTTTGTTTATCACGACGAAGAGCATATTTTAGTAAGCACCACAGACGAAAAAATGATAGCACCTGATTTTACCGTTTTTGACATTGATAGAGAGGAAACTCACTTGTCAGAGCATTTGGGAAAAAAGGCAGTCGTTTCTTTCTGGGCAACATGGAGCAGACCGTGTAAATCAATGTTATCAAATTTTAATAAAGTTTATGAAGAAAACCAGGACGACATTGAGTTTATGATGATAAATCTGACTGACGGTATGGATGAAACTATAGAGGTTGCCGGTGAATATGTCAAGGACAGCAAAATAAGCGTACCGGTATATTATGATTTATCATACAGTGCAGCTCACGCATATCATATAGAAACTCTACCCGTTACGGTTTTCATAGACGAGAACGGATATATTTCCGATATTCACCAGGGTTCACTGACAAAATCACAGATTGAGGAATACATATCCGCCATTGGAACAACAGGTGAAATATTGCAATAAAAGAAACTCCCCATACGGGGAGTTTTTTTGTTGTTATTTATCACTGTGTTTTGAGTGACCGGATTTGCCGGATACATCTATAAACTTCTGGTTTTGTTTTCGTGCATCTTTATGTGAGCTCTTTCCTGCTTTAGCCCCCATTTTGTTTGAAACAATTGTTGCAAGAATTATGAGTATTGCAACGACAATTATAGATTCAATGGTTTTCAAACTGAAGCTTTCTGCAAATCTAAGGGGCAGAAATATCATATTGAAAACATTAGGCTCAATTATAAGATATGCAACTGCACCCAGTAAAAAATAGATACATAGCGGCAACAGTTTTTTTACATAAAAATGCTTTGTCCTCTTATGAAATGCGGCTGATTTATATATGTTTATTACCGTCACCGCAAGAAAAGCAAAAAAGGATATTAACAAAATGCTTTTATCAGAAATTGTCGTTACCTCCCGTAAAATAACAGGAAGTGAACAGGCTACGCTTGTACTGAGGACCTTTAATGTTCTTATAATGATTGATGACACCATTTATTTTTCCTCGATTTCTGTGAATTTTTCGGCATATCGTCTGATAATCGCTGCGGTTTCAGCTCTTGTTGCACTCTGTTCCGGTGCAAGAGTGTCGTTTCCTTTGCCGGTTATAATACCTTCGGAAACTGCCCACGAAACAGCCTCCTTTGCCCAATCTGAAACCATTTGATGGTCTGCGTAAGCCGTTATATCGGCAAAAGCAGTTTCCATACCGGTATGTTTTGTATAATTATAAAGCATAACGCAAAGCTGTTCACGGGTCAAATCATTCATAGGTGCAAAGGTTATTTCATCAACACCTGAAACAATTTTATTTTCAAATCCCCAGTTAACCGCATTTTCGTACCAGCTGTTTTTTTCAACATCATTAAAAATTTCTTTTTCGTAGGTTGAACTGTCTCCGTCAAGCCTATAAAGAATTGTAATCATCATAGCACGTGTCAAGGTTGCATCCGGTGAAAAATTACCGTTGTCCGTGCCTGTCATTATATTGTTTTCGTAAACAAACATTACATCGTCATAATACCAATCTTTTGGCGTGACATCTGAAAACATATCCATAACTGTAATGTCTATCTCACCAGTTTCACCAAGAGTTAATTCTGCTGATACATTAAAGGAAATGGTCAGCAAAATCATAAGGGATATAACTGATACCCATATTTTTTTTATTCTTAAATACATTATTAAAACTCCCTTTATAAAGATAAACGGACAGGCATTTAACAGCCTGCCCGTTTAGGTTTATCCATCGTTTAGTCGTTATATGAGTCCAGGTTAAACTTTGTTGCATCGCCCTGTACTGATAAAGTACCGTTCTGGTTAAAATCAAGACCGCTTGCAGTAACGATGTTCTCTTTTTCAAACTGATTAATCTTTAACTCAGGTGTCTCAAACTTATTCATTTACAGCCACCTCCTTAAATAATTGTGTTCCTCTTGCATTTAAAATCTCGTTTGTGATTTTTGTTTCGGAGCCATAGATTGTCTTGCCATCCTTACCAATTGCAAAAGGTGTGATATATAGTGTTGTATTATCGTTTGACCAGTCTTCAGTGTTAAACCAAAGTGCCTTACCGAACAGATACTTCTGACCCATATCTTCTTCGTCGTATACTTCAGTTGTACCGTCTGATTGTGTAACATTCAGTGTGCTGTAAACCTGTGATGTCTTTTCAGTCTTTGTAACTTCAGCAGGTTCATTGCCTGATCTTACGGCCTTAAATGTGAAGCCGACTTCACTGTAATTAAGTGAGTTAATTGCTGTAACTGCCAATAACGGATAATAGATAGCATCATCCTCTGTTACAGTGTCCATATTTGAAATGAATACCAGACTACCAAATATGCTTGTGGGATCGGGTGTAAGAGTAGCTTCTGTAGCGTCAATTACAAGAGTTAAATCATAAACACCGTCAGAAGTCCAGTCGAACTTATATATGTAAGTGCCTTCTCCGTTGGCTACATTCACGTACATATGAGCATAAACGTTGCCGTTAGCATCTTTGCCGTCCTTAATAGCATCAAGGTTTCTTGTAGCATTGTCGGAACGAAGGATAGTAACGTTAGCGGCATCAATACCTGCAGGAGCAGTTACCTTGAAGCCAACCCAGTTACCATATTTACCACCGGGGTTCTTAAGCCAGCCGATAGTGCCTGTTGCCTTCAGAGTAACAGTATCGCCATCAACTGACAAAGTACCGTGTGAGTCAATGTTTGTGCTGATTGCATCTGCATAAGCGCCTGCATACTTGTTATAGTAGATAACTTCTGTACCTGAAGGAACTGTAACATTTGTAGTATCAGTGTGAACAAATACATTACCCTCAATCTCGCCGCCTGTGATATTAATCACTACATCCTTGTAGCAATCTGCAACGCCGTCAACACCTTCGTTAACGCATACTGCGCTTACGTAGTCTGAAGCAATACCGTTATCAACCATTGAGATTGAACCACCTGTCATATAAACTGCAGGGGCTGGTGCACTCTCTGATGCCATATACATCCATACACCATATGCAAAACCCATATCGTCAGATATGTCTGCACCTGAAACGCTTTCACCTATTACGATTGAACCGCCTTCGATGTTTAGTGTGCCCTCATTCTGGAATGCGCAGTTGCAAGCACTGATTTTACCGTCAGTAGCTGAATCTGTGATTGTCAATGTTGAACCGGGGCGGATTGCGATAGCTGCACTGCTCAAACCACCGCTAGTAGTTGTTGTCTGTGCAAGTGTGTAGCCGTTCAAATCCAAAGTTACATCTACAGCAGCTGCTGCTCTTGATGTGGGAACTTTGATTGTTTTGCCTGCATTGTAAACACCACTATATGTGATGTCCGCACCAAGCTTAACGTCTTCGCCTGCATCAATAGCTGTCTGTAGTTCTTCTAATGTAGTAACTACAGTTGCTTCATCCGGGTTTGCAAATGACACAGTTGTCATTGTGAACACCATTGCAAGAGCAAGGAATGAACACAATAGTTTCTTCATTTTCATGATGAATTACCTCTTTCTTTAAATTTTAGTTTTTGTGCATAATAAATATGTCGATATGTAATTTAATTCTATCACAATTAAACATAAATGTCAACAAACAAAATCCATTATTTGTTAGTTTTTTTTCGACTAAATATGCAGAAGACAAAACATATTTTCTTTTTTGTTGCCATATGCAAAAAAGTATGATAGAATAAAAATATATTAATGAAAGGGTTAAGATATGAATACTAAGGAATTAATCAAATCAAGACGAACAATAAGAAAGTTCCGTCAGGAACCTATAGACCTTGATAAGCTTATAAGCTACATAGATTGTGCCAGAGTAGCACCCTCTGCAGCTAACTTGCAACCGTTAAAGTATGTTGTTGTAAGCACATCTGAAATGGCGGATAAAATGTTTCCCCTTGTTAAATTTGCAGGGTATCTTGCACCTAACTACAATCCAAAGGATGGAGAGCATCCCGTTGCATATATTGTAATCTGCGGTGATAAGACAATAAAGGAAGCAGGCTATGATATTGATGTAGGTGCGGCTGCAGAAAATATTATTATTTCAGCGTTGGCAGACGGCATTGGTGCTTGCTGGATGGCGGCAATTGACCGTGATGCCATTCATAAGTTGTTGGAGTTGCCCGATAATCTTGCCATATCTTGTGTTCTTGCGATGGGTTATCCTATGGAATCACCAAAAGAGGTAGAGATGAAAGATGGTGATGTTAAATACTATTTAGAGGATGACACTCTGTGCGTTCCTAAGCGTAGTATGGAGGATGTTCTTGTAAAGACAGTATAAACAGAGGAGGATTTATATATGAAAAAAGTATTATCTTTTTACACACAATCACCGTTAATTCTGCGAATTGTAATCGGACTTATTATTGGCGTTTCACTTGGACTTTGGGTTCCCCAGGCAGAATTTGTTACAGTTTTCGGTGATATATTTGTTGGGGCATTAAAGGCGATTGCCCCCGTTCTTGTTTTTGTTCTTGTTATAGCATCTCTTGCAAGTGCAAGTATGGGCATTGGTAAGAGATTTAGAACAGTTGTACTATTTTATTTATTGAGTACATTCTTAGCCGCAGTTGTAGCGGTTATGGGTAGCTATGCAACTCATGTTACAATTCCTTTGGCTACGGCGGTTGACCAGACTGCGCCAACGGGACTCGGAGAAGTGTTTAGGACGTTGCTTTCAAATATGGTTATGAACCCCGTATCAGCACTTATTAATGCTAACTATGTGGGAATTTTAACATGGGCGATTATATTTGGACTTGCATTGAGAGTGGGTGCAGGTGAGAAAACAAAGGAAGTTCTAACAGATGTTTCAAATGCAGTTTCTAAGGCGGTTGCATGGGTAATTCAACTTGCACCCTTTGGAATTATGGGTCTTGTATTTTCATCCGTAAGTGAGTACGGTCTTGAAATATTTACCGATTATGGCAGACTTTTAGCGGTGCTTGTTGGATGTATGCTTCTTGTTGCATTTGTTGTTGACCCCCTTATTGTTGCCATTGCATTAAAGAAAAATCCATATCCATTAGTATTAAGATGTTTCAGAGAATCGGGTATTACGGCATTCTTTACAAGAAGTTCAGCGGCTAACATCCCCGTTAATATGAGCCTTTGTGAAAAGCTAGGTCTTGACCGTGAACATTATAGCGTATCAATTCCTTTGGGCGCGACAATTAACATGGACGGCGCAGCAATTACAATTACCGTAATGTCATTGGCGGCGGCATTCTCGCAGGGAATAGAGGTAAATATCATTCTTGCAATACTTCTTAGCTTTGTTGCAACATTGGGCGCGTGCGGTGCATCAGGAGTAGCGGGTGGCTCGTTATTGCTTATCCCAATGGCTTGTTCGCTATTAGGCGTTGGTAATGATATTGCAATGCAGGTAGTAGCTGTAGGCTTTATCGTAGGGGTTGTTCAGGACTCGTTGGAGACTGCAATCAATTCATCAGGCGATGTAATTTTCTGTGCAACGGCGGAATTCCGTGAGTGGAAGAAAGAAGGCAAGGAATTGCCATTCTAAAAAGACATAAAAAAACCTCCCCAATGGGGAGGTTTATTATTAATACATTCCATAATACATTGTACTGCCAAGGGCATTTACTATAAGGCCGAATATAAGCAAAATAACATTTAACTTGTCATACTTGGTATCTTTGGGTAGTGCCGTTGCAATACTTAAAAGCACTAATGGTAAAATGTCATTTATATAACGGTGTCCAAAATGTGAGCCGCCCATTGTAACGTGTGCAGTAAGGGCAACAACTTCAAGTGCCATCATTGCAAATGTAAGAAGCAGAAGCTTTCTGTCACCTTTCTTTTTCATAAGTGCGTATATAACATATGCAATATATGAAATAAATATGGGACTTATAATAAATATATTTGTACCGTTAAACGCCTGATATTCCCACGGCCCTTCGTATGAAATCTTCGGCAGACGGAACATAGTTTTCAGATTGTTTATGACATATACCGAATGGAACTGTCCGTACTGCGACTCTGTATGTTCAGGTAGGTAGTTGTGACCAAATTCCAATGGGTTTCCGAAGCGTGCATAGTTTAAAATCATATATGACAATGCAATTACTGCCATAGGAATTACGCATTTCCACTTTTTCTTTATCATTGTGGTGAGATTTAATGAGCTATCCTCGTTCTTATAAGAGTTGTATAAAAGATATAAAAGAACGGGAAGGTATATTGCCTGCATAGGACGGCAACCTACGGCACAAGCCCATAATGCAAGGGACCATCCGCCTTTGCCCTTAAGTGCATAATAAATTGCCATAAGTGAAAGGGTGAATGCCATATTCTGTGCAATAAACCACACCCACGCAACCTGTGCTGTAAACAGCCAGTTTGAGCCGATGGTTACAAGCAAGGCAAATAATATACCACGGGTTCCGTTTATACCGTAATGGGATAGAATTTTATAAGCGTATACAGCTCCCAAAAGTGCTGATAATAATGCAATTATTCCGTCACAGTCAACAAATCCCAATGCCACAAAAGGCAGCATTACATATGACGGAAAGGGTGGGAAGCTGATAAAGTATTTGCCTTCAAAAATTGCAATCTCAAGATGTGAGTAATTCTCCGCCAGGTCAAGTCTTCCTGAAAGCCAGGACTGTGCCTGCAGAATATATGAGTTATAGGGTTGATGTACCAGTGGCCATTTACCTGTAAATGTCCATATTGCAAAGAATACACCAAAGACCGCGACGCATATAGTTAAAAGGTTTATTCTTTCATCCTTTGAAGGAAGAATATTTTTCTTGTTCATAAAAAACTCCTTATAAAATCTGCCTTGACATAAAGTATGCCACAAAGAATACGCCAAAGGCTATTGCCATAGTGGTTGTAATAATCGGCTCTGTCCATTTATGTCTTTCACTGAAGTCTGCAAGAATTATAAAAGCGGGAACGGCGCAAGTCATATATCGTGCAGCAGATATTACCCAGTCAAAGCCGGTGTTGAGAATAATTGTAGACACAAGGAAAACCGTATACATATTACGGGTTTTATTAAGTCCGTAAACAAGGGCTGCAACGGTGAATATAACGGAGAAAAGCTGTGGAAGCCACAACGCAAAGAGAGTGAAGCTTCGCTCGTTCATCGCATAGCCTTCCATCAATGAAATACCTTTGCCAAAGTATGCCGCCTGATGGTGCCATATCGTTTTCTGGTATTCCAGAAACTTAAACCATTCGCCTGTTGTTTTATAGTTGCAGAACAGATATATTCCCGTGCCAAGAAGCATAAGGAATATCCATAAGCCTTTTGAATAAAACAGCTTCCATATTTCACCGATTTTCTTCTGTCGAAGCTTTTCAAATATTTTATAATGTTCAAGCCACTCCACTGCGGCGGGAATTGCAAGTAAAAGCCCTGCCATTCTTGACAATGCTGCTAAAGCGCCCATTATACCGACCATAGGCCAGTTGCGTTTGCGTATGTAATAAAGTGTTGCAACCGATGTTATAAACAACATACTCTCATTCATCATTACACCGAAGAACAACGAATGGGGGAAAATGGAAATATAGACTATTGCACGAATTGCAGTTGCCTTATTGTAGTCAAGGGCAAGTAGCTTATACATAAATGCACAAGCTCCCGCGTAAAGCAAGCCTGACAGCAATATTCCGCTTACAATGTAGTTATTTATAAAAATGTTTACAATCTTTATGAGCCACGGATATAATGGGAAAAATGCAAGAGTTGAAAAAGCACCGTTTTCCGTATGGAAGGAGTATCCGCCCTGGGCGATACGGTGATAGTTATGAGCATCCCATTGAAGATATGAGTTCATCCATTGTTCAAAGGAAAACTCACCGTCACGCATCAAGAATATCGCAAAGGCAGAAATTAAAAACACAATTACCCGAAACAGAAAGGCTATTCCAAAAACCCCTGCAGTTTCTTTGTTTGTTACGTCAAACGAACTCTTAAGAGAATTGTCTTTGCATATATATCCCATAATGGGATTGTTGGCGGAGAAATTACCTGATGCAGTAATAACCCTGACACCGATTACCGCCACAGACAACCAAATAAGTCCGCATAAAATAGTGGAAATCATATTACCACTCCTTAATTAACAGTTTGTTTCTCTTATGATATATTTAGGTCTTTGTTTTGTTTCCATATATGTCTTTGCTATGTATTGTCCTAAAATTCCTATTGTGAAAAGCTGAACTCCTGATAACAGGAATATAATACATACCAATGAGGGATAGCCTGCAACAGGGTCGCCCCAGATTAGTGTTTTAACAATAATAACAAGGACCATTATAAAAGCAATAAGGCAACACAGTATTCCCAATAATGCAGAGATTGACAGGGGAACTGT
>JAZNVD010000036.1:0-14437 GCA_045592645.1 Candidatus Ornithomonoglobus sp.
TTATACGAAGCGGAACCATTGTTCTGTCATTGATTATCTGTGGCGGAACATCAAATTCAATGACCCTATCATTTAATAATACAGTTATTTCGTTTTTGGCAAATGCAGTTCCCGGCAATATTGTTAAAATCAACATTGTAAAAACAACAACAAACGCACACATCTTTTGCAATTTTATCACCTCTATAAATCTTTGTTCTCACTTCAATTATATCACAGTTGCTACAAATCTCAATACTCTTCCCAGCAACTTATAATACCAGGGAAGATTGTTATATTCGCGGTCTGTCATTCTCTTACACTGCGGCAGGGTTTCCATAAAGTCAAATTCAATATCCGCAATCTCCAGCACGCCAAGCATATATAACCCACACTCATAATGGAGATACAAACTACGGTAATCATAATTGACTGTACCAACTATGGCACGCTTGCCATCACCCACAGTGTTCTTTGCGTGAACAAAGCCGGGGGTATATTCATACACCTCAACTCCGATTGCATTAAGTTCTTTATAATAAGAACGTGCAAGACAATATGGTATCTTCTTGTCGGGTATACCCGGCAGAATTAAGCGTACCCTTACACCTCTCGTTGTTGCATACTCCATTGCATCAAATATTGCATCGTCAATTACAAAGTACGGGGTCATTATATCCACATAATCTTTTGACGAATTTAAAATATCCACATAGGCATTTCTGCCCACAAGCTTATCGTCAAGGGGGGAATCACCAAAAGGTGTTACATAACCCTCTGCCAGAGGCACTGAATGTTCAAGAGAAGCATTCATAAATCTTCCCATATCCTCATCATATATGCGTGACGTTGTACACCACATTGTGAGGAACAGCTCCGTAAACCCACTGACACCCTCGCCTTCTATTTTAACACCTGCATCCTTCCAGTGACCAAACCTGTCAATCTTATTGATGTATTCGTCTGCGAGATTAATTCCGCCTGAATATGCACATCTGCCGTCAATTATTACAATCTTACGGTGGTCACGGTTATTCTGATAGGTTGATAACAAAGGCTGAATAGGTGCAAAAACCTGACACTTGACGCCAAGACGTTCAAGCATTTTTCTATGAGCCTCCGAGAAAATTCCCATACATCCCATTCCGTCATACATAAGACGTACGTCAACGCCTTCACGTACTTTTCTTACAAGAATTTCCTCGATGCGTTTCCACATAGTACTGTTTTCATTAATAATAAAGAACTCCATAAATATGAAATCTCTGGCAGACTCAAGCTCACGAGCCATACTTGCAAACATTTCCTCGCCAAGACCGAAATATTCAACTGCCGTATTTTCAAAAACGGAATTCTCCCCTGCCCTTGAGAGATACTTTACTAACGACGTATCGCATCCCTCTTCATCCATTCTTTTAATTAGCAGGCTGTCGTCACGTCTGTATTTTCCCAATTGCTTGCGTGCATTCCTGTGAGTTTTCTGGATGTTTCCCGAAATGATACCCGTATGGGTATATAAATAGAAAAACCAACCAAACACAGGTACAACTGCACAGAGCATTATCCACGTAATCTTAAAGGCACTTTCCTCGTGACGGTTCACCTCGATAAGAATAAATATTGCGCTTATTAAGTATGAAGCCAGAAGATAAAACCGTGTGTTATTGGACACACCAATTACGAACATAGCAATAAGCCCTACCTGCAAAACCAGTGTAAGTACGGCAAAAAACTTATTGGAATAAACCAATTTCAAAAGCCAGTTCATATGAATCTCCTTAATACGTATCCGTTTTCCTTATTTCTTTAAAAACTACATCCTCGCCCTCTTCCTTTAACATAACAAGCCATTTCTCCAGAAGCTTTGAGGTTTCGGGGTGCATATTAAACTTTGCAGAACCTCCGAGAAAATATCCCACGGGGTGTTCATTTGTATATTTATCTCCAAGATAAACCTTACTTGCAGAAACTCTGTCGCAGAACATTTCCTTAACATATTTAATGGGCATTTTAACGGGCGTTATCTTCCGCGTTTCCGGGTGATAATCTGTCCAATACTCAAAATGATGACGATTGCGTCCCTTATGGTGTATCCAGGCAACGGAATAACCCAAATCACGGCGTTCATATTCCGTAGGGCTTTTCTCCCCTGTATAATATTTTGCACCCATTACAAATTCTGTGGGGCAGTATTTTGACATATCGTGCCACAGGCCCTGCCACCATATTCCCGCACGACGGCAATGGCAGAACACCACATATTTATGTTTTGTAATGGTCTTAAAATGATTTATAAATTTCATATTTATCACTTTCTGTCTATATACAACTATCAATCATTATTCCACAATCTGCATACATTAATCATTGTACCACAAAAACATCAAACAGTCAAATTGTTTCACAAACAATTTCCTCTGTACCAAAAATCGGTCAATGGCGGTTTGTTATGGAAAAATATATTGAATTTTAATCTCAAATGTTATACAATATAAGCATAGAAATTTTGTTTAGGAGAGCCACTATGAGCATTGAATATTACGGCAATACAAAAACCAGTCGCCAACGTGCCTTAAGACGGCGTATTATCGGCATAATTGCAGTTGTTGCAGTCATTCTTCTCGGTGTCGGTATAGTAGGGATTCTTACAGACGACGGGGCAGGCTATCAGGAACGGTTGAGTGCCATTGAGGAAAACCGTACACTCCGTGGAGAGAATGAGGACTTAAAAGCAGAAATCGAAAGACTTACTGCACTTATTGAAGAAAAAGATAACTATATAAACGAACTTACAGGTGGCGAAGCGGAGACCGATAGCACAACGCCACTTCAATAATGAGGTAGAAAATGGCAGTAACCATTATAACAGGAAGTATCGGCTCGGGAAAGACACAATATTGTATAAACCGTATGAAAGAGGTTCATTCTCTTTCACCTGACCGTCGGTGTATTATGCTTGTTCCCTCCCACTATTCACACATAACAGAAAAGCTTCTCATTGATGAGTTTGGCGGAACGGGACTTAATAACATCCATTGCGTATCCCTTGATAAGCTGTCGAGGGACCTTGTTTCCAACTCAAAACCAAAATTAGGCGTATCGGGAAAGCATACGCTTATTTCCCGTGCAATAAAGCTGTATCTTGAAGAACTGGGTGAAAAACAGTCAGACTTTGACCCAAGGCTGTTACGTTCCGTCACACGACGTGGCTTTGTATCGGTATGTGCATCACTTATGGGTGAGCTTGACCACTACAGCGTCACACCTGATAAACTTACCACAGAGGCAGACAAGTGTGAGGATAAAAATCTTGCACAGAAGCTTGTTATCCTTTCAGGTATAACAGACAAATACCGCGAGCTTGTGAGAAATATAAACTATGCCGACAGTGACGATGATATGCACCGTCTTGCGGAGGTTATACCCCAACACTTCAGCGAAAACGATATTATATGGGTGGACAAGTTTGACGGATTTTTACCGCAACAGTTTGAGGTTATAACGGCACTTATAAACAGCGGTGCCGATATTACTTTCTCTTTTGATACCTGCCCTGACAATGATGATACATATTACGGGACACGTAGTGCAATACGTGATATTTCACAGTGCACAGATGTACGTACAATGCACCTTGATGGTGAAATGGAACATATTACAGTTCCCGATTTAAAATTCCTTTTCTCCAACTGGCACAATACGAATGTATATCCCGACAAGGTGTCAAATGCAGAAATTTTCACTGCCCGTGACAGTTACACAGAAATAGAGCACACAGCGAGCAAAATTCTTGACCTTGTGCGTGAGGGAGGCTACCGTTATTCAGACATCGGAATAATCTCTCCTGATCCCAAAAGCTATTCCCATATAATGGAAGCAATTTTTGATGAGTACGGTATCCCCTATTATTCCGACGAATCCGTTGCCATATCGGAGCATCCTATTGCAATGCAGATTTTGTCACTGTTTGATATTATAGACAACAACTGGGATTATGCCTCGATGTTCTCATATCTTCGTGCAGGGTTTGTTTACAACAAAACTCCCAAGGGCAGATATAAACGCATTGACCCCAACGATATTGACTTGCTGGATAACCACGTATTAAAATACGGTATTGACCGCAGGAGTGCGTGGTGCAGAAGCTGGGCAAATGCCAATAATAATATTATAGATACTGCATTCAACACCGAGGACACTCACAAATCAACAGATTTCGGATATATTGACAGTATCCGCGAAAAAATTACAGCACCCATAATTGCTTATAATGAACGGGTAAAATCTGCAAAGACTGTTATCGAATACTGCCGTGCCCTGTATGAGTTTTTGGAGGACATTAATCTTTATCAGGGGCTACGCGGTGAAATGCTTGCCATGGCAACCCACGAAGCAACGGCGGATGTGCAAAGGTTCGGACAAATCTGGAACCTTGTTTTAGATGTTATAAATCAGGTGGCAACGGCACTTGGTGACACGGAGGTTTCCCACGACGAATTTGGTGAATATATCCGCATTGCAATGAGCCAGTGCGAAATCCGCACCATCCCCTCGGGTGTTGACCGTGTATTTGTAGGTTCAACGGATATGAACCGTGCTTTGCCCACGAAGGTAATATTTGCAATTGGAGCAACTGCAGGCACATACCCCACCGCCACCACTTCAGAGGGCTATTTCTCCAACGCAGAACGTGAGTATTTAGGCGAAAACAAGCTTCACCTCGCACCCACAACTGTTAAGAAAACAGAAAAACTTCGTTACGTAGTATACAAGCTTTTGTCAGCGGTAACAGAAAAGCTGTACATAAGCTACCCCACTATGACACCTGACGGCAAGACCTGTCTGCCGTCACAGACGGTTACGGATATAAAGAACAAGCTTCCGAGAATTATACAGCTTGACGATGTGGTAACAGACAGTAATGCTATGCTTTATATCTCATCACCAAAAGCCACACTGCATAAACGTCTCATTAATCCCACTGACCATCCGTTATGGGCACACGTGGACAGCTGGTTTGATGACCACAACCAGTGGCGTAACAAAATATTCCGCATAAACCGTGCAAGAGGAAACTTCTCATTCCGCAAAATAGAGTTGCGTGAAGACCTTGCAAAATCTCTTTACGAGGGTAATACACGATACAGTGCTACAAGGCTTAATTCTTATGCAAACTGTCCATTCTCCCATTTTATGATGTACGGCATTCGTGCTCACGAGAACGAGGAGTACGAAATAAATGCGGCAGACACGGGCACATATGCTCACGAGATTATTCGTCGTATGTGTGAGAGAATTGACACAGACCCAAGCCTTGACTGGAAAGAAATCTCCAAAGACCGGTGCGAAGATATTGTAGATGAAATAGTGAAAGACACAGTTTCAAACATTATCGGCTCCGACCTTCGCGACAAAGAACAGACGGCAGATATTCTTATGAGAATGGGTAAAACCGTTGCCGCAGCGGCACAAACCGCAGTCCGTTCCATTGCCTGTGGCGAGTTCAGGACCGACGCCTACGAAAAAGAGGTCTATATCCCAATAGGCAAGGATATTGAGGTGGGCGGTATCATTGACAGACTTGATGTCTGTCACCACGACGGCATAAACGAATACAGAATTATTGACTATAAAACAGGAAACAAGGCTTTTAAGGTTTCAGATATTTATCACGGAATTGATATGCAGCCCGTAATCTATGCCCTTGCAATGCGTATGCTTGACCCAAAGGCAAAAATTTCAGGTATGTATTACAGCCTTATGCACAACGACTACCCCACCATTGATGTTACATCAAAGGACTCCACGGCTTATTCAAGGCTCACTAAAAACACTGCCTTTGAGGGTGTAACATTTGCAGGGGTTGACAAGGACGGGTATTTCAATAATGCCGACCTTGACCGTGTGGAAAGCCCCCTCGAACGTGAGGACGGCTCCTTGTTCTTTAAAACAAAAGGCGGTGACATTGTTGCCGACAAGAGCCTTAAAACTTATGCAGACGGCGAAAACCTTATGGGATTTGTCCGTGATAAAATAATTGAAACAGATAAAGAAATCAAAAACGGAAATATTGCCATATCACCAATCGGTTCAGGCACCCGTTCGGCGTGTACATATTGCCCCTATGTTCAGGTTTGTAAATTTGATGAGGGACTTATATGCCAGCGTACCATTGCTGAAAAAGATGAAGAAGTATGGGAAATTTTAGAGGAGGATAAGTAATGCGTTGGACGGGAGAGCAGTCAACTGCAATAAATGAAAACACCGGCCGTGGCAACCTTCTCGTTTCCGCCGCCGCAGGCTCGGGTAAAACGGCAGTTTTAGTTGAACGTGTATTACAGAAAATACTGAAGGATAAAAGCTCTGTTGACAGGCTTCTTATTGTTACATTTACAGAAGCCGCCGCATCAGAAATGCGTGAGAAGATAGTTAAAAGACTTCGTGAGTATATCCTTGACCCTACCGTTAAGCCCGAGGTAGTAAAGAAAATCAAAAAACAAATCCGTCTGACAGAAACAGCGGATATTATGACAATCGACGCATTCTGTAACCGTGTGGTACAGAATAATTTCCATGCCCTTGGTATTGACCCTGACATCCGCATCTGTGATGACAGTATGGTTACTCTTATGCAGAAAGAGGCAATGGATAATATGTTCCGCCGTTTGTACAAGGACGAAAGTGAAAAGGAACGTTTTTCAAGACTAACTGAATTTTATGCCCGTGACAGAAGCAATGATAAACTTGAGGCAGTGATTTTGTCGGTTTATACCTTTGCAGAATCTTTTGCCGAACCAATGGAATGGGTGAAAAACTGTGCCAAAGATTATTCAAAGCCTCTCGAGGAGTGGCCGTCGGTTAAGTATCACATTGATACATCAAAAGCTGCAGCAGAGGAATGTCTTTATGCAGTAAATAAAATTGCAACTGCAAAAAAGGTATCCCACGAGGCATTAAAATGCACAGAGTGTATGAAGAACATCTGCGAGGCTATTATTTCTGCAGAAAGCTGGGACGGAATTTATGAGATTTATTATTCTTTCCTCAATTCAAAGAAAAAGCTTGCTGTTATAATAGAAATGATAGAGAAAGTCCCCTCACAGGCACGCCGTGAACAACTGTTCCACGCCTTTATGTCACTTGCAGACTTTTTCCGCACCCACAAAACGGGCGAAAAAGTGACACTCGGTATCACAAAGCCTTTCTCGGATATAGAAAACAGCTATTCCCCGAAGCTTCTGCAACAGGAAGCAGAGGACATTGCATGGATAGTAGGCGAATTTCATAAAGACTTCACGGCAGTCAAGGACCGTAAAGGTGTTTACGAGTTTGCAGACATTGAACATCTTACATACACTCTTTTCCGTGACAACGAATTTGTCCGTGAAGCCTATAAGAACAAGTACGACGAAATATTAATTGATGAGTATCAGGACACCAATATGCTTCAGGACTCTATTTTTGAGCTTATCTCCCGAAACAATATCTTTATGGTGGGTGACCTGAAGCAGAGTATTTACCGTTTCCGTAAGGGTGACCCCTATATTTTTAAGGGCAAGAGTGAGGAATACTCAACCGATAATAACTCTCACAAGCGTCTTACCCTTGCGCAGAACTTCCGCAGCCGTCAGGGAATACTCAAAAGTGTAAATGATATATTTACAAAGATAATGTCCCAGTCGGCAGGTGACATTAACTACCGCGGTCAGGAGCTTGTAAAGCGACTTGGAATGTATGAGTACTACCCCGAGTCCAACATCTCCCCGAAATCAGAATTATATTATCTTGCAATTGACCGAAGTGCAGACCTTGAAACGGCACAGTGCGAAGCACGGTTTACTGCACAGAAGATATATGAGTTACTTAACAGTGACGCCACAGTTTATGATAATTCCTTAAAAGTAATGCGTCCTGTTATGAAGAAGGATATTGTAATTCTCCGCAGCTCTGTAAAGGGTGTTGCAAAGGTGCTTACAGATGAACTTTCACGTCTGGGTATTGACAGCTATGTAGACAAGAGCTCATTCTTTGACCGTCGTGAAATAAGCATTATGCTTTCACTTCTGACGGTGATAAATAACTCACATCAGGACATACCCCTTGTTGCGGTTATGCGTTCGCCCATTGGCGGATTTACCGATGATGAGCTTGCAGAAATTCGTATTCACACACGTTCTGCACACTTCTTTATAGACGCTGTTACGGCATACGCTGAAACAGGCAGTGACGAAAAGCTATCAAGGCGGTGTAATGAGCTTCTGGGAAATATACGCCGTTGGCGTTCCTATATCCGCAGAAAAACTGTTGCCCAGCTTATATGGGCAATCTATGAGGAAACCTGCTTCTATGATATGATGGGAGCCCTTGACGAAAACGACGAGGCACAGACGAACCTGCGTCTGTTGTATGAACGAGCAAAAACCTACGAGGGTGCAGGCTTTAAAGGACTGTTTAATTTCATCAAATATATTGAACGGTTAGAGAATGACACCACCCAGGACATCAGCGGTGCAAAGCTTATGTCGGAAAACCACGATGTAGTACGAATTATGACCATACACAAAAGTATGGGCCTTGAGTTTCCCATTGTGTTTTTGTTAGGCACAGGCGGAGATTTCAGAACAAGCACTGACTCCCCTGCATTGCGTCTGCATAAAACACTGGGCTTTGGTTTGTCACATATCTATTATGACAAACATTTTGCCCGTGACACTTATGCAAAGGAGCTTATTAAAAAAGTTAATCACACAGAAAGCCTTTCGGAGCAGATGCGGCTTCTGTATGTTGCACTCACCCGTCCCCGTGAAAAGCTTTACGTAATTGCTGCACGCAACACAAAACCCGATGCAACAGAGGAAACGACACAAAAAGAATGGCTTGAAAGCCTTGTGGGTAATAAATTCACCCCTGCATCAGCCCTCAACGCAAAGGGCTTCCATAGCTGGTTATGTCCTGCGGCACTTGTATCCCCCGACACATGGGAGGTTAAATACATACCCGTAAAAGAGGAAATAGAGCTTGTGGAAACAGACAAAGGTGAATTACAGAAAGATTTTTCCGACAGTTCACTGCTACGGGAAACGGTTTATAAAATTCTTGACTATACATATCCTTATGAACATAGCAATACAATTCCATCAAGAACGTCCGTTACCCAGCTTAAAGAGCTTGACCGGGAACGCCAGGAGGATGAAATTTCATATGAACCCGAAAACCGTAGCCGTTCAGGTCTTGACGATATGGCACATCAACTTCTGGCACCTCTACAGAAAACGCCGAAGTTTATGCAGGAGTCAGGCACAAAGCCTGCCAATGAAATCGGTACGCTGTACCACCTGGTAATGTCGGAGATAGACCTTGACGCAATACGCAAATCAGGAATTGATGCAGTGGATGTTGAGCTATCAAGGATGGTTTCAGATGAAATAATATCTCCCGAAGATATAAAATATGTGGACAGTGATAAGATTAAGACATTCTTTAAATCAGCCCTGGCGGAAAGAATGTTGAAATCCCAAAACATCCGCCGTGAGGAGCCGTTCCAGATAAACATTTCTGCGCTGGAGTATGACCCGTTACTGCCAAAGGCATACGAAAAGGAAACTGTCGTTCTTCAGGGTATCATAGACTGCTTCTTTGAAACTGACAACGGATATGTTTTGTATGACTACAAGACAGACAAAGTCCGTGACAAAGAAGAAATCAGAACACGCTACGAAAAACAGTTAAGCCTCTATGCACAAGCCATAGAGAGGCTAACAGGCAAACCCGTAGTCGAAAAATATCTGTATTTATTTGATGCAGGCGAAACAATATAAACTAAAACCACCGCAATGCGGTGGTTTTCTTATACTCCGTATTTTGTTTTAATTCTTTCTATCTTTTCAATCATAGGCTCGGCAATAAACCACAGAAATACTGTTGTTGAAACACCGTGAACAATATCAAAGGGCAAGCCTGCAAGATATGTCGCCATTGCCATTTGCAGTGTTGGGTTTTCCTGCCATACAAGAATAAACTCACTGTTAACAATTCCGCCGTAAATAACAACGGTAACAAGAAAGCCAAACACACAAAGTGACTTTTTTGTAACGGGTAACATTTTACGGCCAAACATAAGCCCTGCCAATAACCCCGTCATACCAAAGCCAAGCATTTGCCACGGTGTCCATACACCCTGACCAAAAAAGAAGTTTGACACAAAGCCTGTAACAACGCCTACTAAAAAACCTGTTTCACCGCCCAATGTCACTCCTGCAATGATTACAAGTGCAATTACGGGCTTAAATTGCGGTAGCCAGAAAAATACCGACCTTCCACACACTGCTATGGCACATAATACACTAATGAGTACAAGCTCCCGCACGTGAGGCTTGTTCTTTTCAAATGTTACAAGAAAGGGAATTAAGATTTCAACAATTATAAGAATACTTATAAAATAATACTTCCTGTTTTCTAAATAATGAACTCCCAACCATATTGTTAATGGTACAAGAATAACCGCGACTGCAATAGCAATAACCGAACGGGCTTTTACTTTTGAAATTGTTATGTTTATTTCATTTTTATCCCGTTTCGGCATAAAACAATACACAGCCAATGCAATTTCAATAACCGTTATAAGGTCAAACACCCAGCTATAATTGAAACCGAACTTATCCTTGAGAAATATTTGTGTAAAAATAAACAGTGCAACAAATATTCCGCCCGTTATTTTCTTTATCATTTTATCTCCCCCTTAAATGCTTCTATAATATCCTCTGCCAAAATTGCATCAGGCAAAATATCCCTTGCCATTTTGTTTGCCTGTGTGGTATAGAAAATATTTTTCGAGAAAAACTCCCTGGGCGTACTCTCCGATACCACTATTCCGTCAAACATATACGCACAACGGTCAGTAAACTCCGCACAAAATTCAATATCGTGAGAAACCATAACAACAGTTCTCCCCTGTGCTTTTAGCTCATTTAAAATTCCGCCAAATTCCGCTTTAAAGTGAGCATCCATTCCCTTTGTAGGCTCGTCCATAAGAATAATCTGCGGATTTTTAAGTAACACCTTGGCAAGTGCCACCCTTTGTTTTTCACCACCTGACAAATCATAAGGATGACGGTCAAGGAGGTGCTCTATATTACATTGTCCTGAAACCTCATCTATGTCCTCTGCCATAGCTTCAAGGTCTGCCCTTACTGTGCTTTTTATAAACAACATTTCAGGATTTTGCGGTACGACCCCCAATATATCCGAATATAATTTATCTGTCTTTTCAATTCTTTTACCATTTATTAGAATCTTGCCTCTGTAGGGCTTATATAGTCCCGACATCAGGGACAGTAAAGTTGTTTTGCCCGTCCCGTTACCTCCAACTATGGCAAGCACTTCGCCTTCGTTCACTTGAAGGCTCAAACCCTTAATAACATCCGGCGTCGTCTTTTCATATCTGTACCATACGTCTTTAATCTCTATTACAGCATTGGTTTTTTGTGTCCCCTTGTTTGCAATGGGATATGAAAGGTCACGGCTTTTACTGAAATCATTAAGCCACAATCTGCCGTCACGGATGCTTACAGGATAGTTTTCTCCACCCTCAAGCTCGCCGTACACACGCATTGGCACAGGCAATGACTTATACATATCATTACTCTTAATTTTTGCGCCAATCTTTTGCGGTGTGTCATCGGCAATAATTCTGCCCTTTTCCATAACTACGACTCTGTCGGATATGGGCAATGCAGTATGAAGTCTGTGCTCCGTGAGGATAACCGTCACTCCAAGCTCAAGATTAATTTTTTTAAGTGTCTGGAGAAATGACTCTGCCCAGATTGGATCAAGCTGACTTGTCGGCTCATCAAGAAGCAACACCTGCGGGCCCATTACCATTACCGATGCAAGATTTAACAGTTGTTTTTCTCCGCCCGATAACTCTGTTGTCTTTTTGTGAAACCATTTTTCAATTCCAAAAAAGGATGACATCTCTGCAACACGCCGTCTGATTTCAGGTGTGTCAACACCAAGGCTCTCCAGTCCAAAGGCAAGCTCGTGCCATACCTTATCTGTTACAATCTGCTCATCAGGGTTCTGCATAATAAACCCGATTTTTGTTGCTTCCTCTCGGGCATCTGTTTCTCCCAATGACCTACCATCAAAATATATGTCCCCCGACCTTTCGCCGTGAGGCGCAAGGGTTGGCTTCAGCAACTTTAAAAGTGTGGTTTTTCCGCAACCTGATTTTCCGCAAACGGTTACAAATTCACCACAGGAAATTGACAAGTTTATATTATCCAGAGCTTTCACTTTTTCCATAGGATATGTAAAACTCAGATTTTCCGTCTTAATAATTTCCATTTCCAACCCTCCTTTATATCAATTATTACGGGCAACATCATAAGCATAAAATATGCAACAAATATGCTTATGCTTTCTGCCCCCATTTCCCTCATCCTGATATACGGGAAACATTCAAATGCAACGGCACCATTTATTGCACCAAGTATAATACAGATACTCAAAATCAGTATATACAGTGTTGCAAAAAAATCACGGCTGTCAAACTTAAATATTGAAAATGCCGTTCGCTTTGGCAAGCCATATCCACGTGCTTTCATACTGTCGGAGGTTGTGACACTCCTCTCAAGGGACCACGTTATCATTACAGACATTATTTCTGCCACCGTTTTTATCCTTGTCAGGATATTGCCTTTCCTCACATCCTTACCAATGCAACGTTGGGCGTTTACTACCTTTTTTAGCTCTCCCGTAAACTGCGGAACAAACCTCAAAGTCATTGACACAATCAACGAAACCGACGGCGAAATTCGCCCAAAAAGGTAAATAAACTTATCATCGGTCATAACCTTGTTGTAGCAGGAAAACCAGCTTATAACCGTTGCAATCATACCGCCTGCTAAAAGACCGTAAACTACAGACTCCAGGGTTATGGCATTGCCATTGGGGAAATATGCAATTACATTTATTCCTGCATGGTTAAAAGCGGTGTTAATAACACCGCTTATTATAATCATAGGCAAACTTATCATTAAGTTTGTTTTAATTGCTTTTCCTCCACCTAAAACCCAGGCATATATAAATCCGCAGACAAGGGACAAGCCTATGCACACGGGGTGCAGAAAGAACATAGAAAACCCTATAACCGCAAGGAAATATATGAAATTCACTATGGGGTGGTATGATTTAAATTCGTTCATATTTTTAATAATTGCTTCCGCCTATATCTTTTCCTGATGAGCAGGTATAGACAAACTCAATTCTGTCTCCATTTGAAATTTTATAATCAGAGCATCCGTATTTCGGGAACATGCCATTGACTTTGTACATCCAGCCCGACTGTGACCCACAGTCAAACTCGTAAATGTTTCCAATTCCCTCTATGTATGCACTTCCGTAAATGGGCGACTTTTCAAACTCAAAATGTATCCCCGCCCTGCGTGTTTCACGCAAGAGCACATCGAACACACTCTCACCCTCTGTAAACTCAACGGTCTTTGAGCCATATATTACACCATTTGGGGGAACAATCTCAGTCTTAGCAGTGTCAAGTGATGCCATATTACTTAATATTGTATCACATCTTATACTCAAAGTGCAAGTAGTTCTCTCAATTGGTGTTTCTGTTGCGACTATAGTCGGCGTTGGGGTAAACACAGGAGTCTCAGACACAACAGGCTTTGCCGTTGGAATCGGCTTTGGCGCCGGCGTCGGATTTGTTGTCGGAGGGCACGTTACCTTCTCCGTTTGCGTAGGTTCTGATGATGCCGCCGGACTTGCTGTCTGTGCAATTTCTGTTACAACTTCCGTTGCCACGGGGGTATGTGTCGGCTCACTAAAACCGTGGTCATCAGGGGTGTCACCACCCCACCAGAACGCAAATACCAATATTACTGCAAGACTAATACCGCCTGCTATTTTACCTTTGTGCTTATTAAAAAACTTCATCTTATTTTATCTCACTTTACTGCAATGTTTTCGCAGAAACGCATAAATATTGTTGCAACCTGTGCTCTTGTGGCACTGTCCTTGGGTGAAAGCTCCGTATCACTTGTGCCGTTTATAAGTCCGATTCCCTTTGCCCATTTAACGGCATTAACCGCCCATTCACTGATAGTATCGGCATCATTAAATTCACCAAGCTCTGCCATTACGCCCATATCATATCCCTTATATTCACAGTAACGGTAGAAAATAAGTGCCATCTGCTCTCTTGTAACCTCACCGTCGGGGGCAAATTCGCTATCGGTTACGCCGTCAACAATGCCATTTTCCTTTGCCCATAGAACGGCTTTACAGTACCACTCACTGTCTTTTACATCAGCAAATTCATCTTCACTGTTTACCTCTGCCTCGCCGTCAAGTCTGTACAACACCGTAACAAGCATAGCACGGCTCATTGTTATATTGGGAGCAAAGCCTTCGCCCGTACCGTCCATAAGGCCATTTTCAT
>JAZNVD010000037.1:0-1981 GCA_045592645.1 Candidatus Ornithomonoglobus sp.
GTACATATACATTTGCAATACCTGCGTCTGCAAAGTTGTAAATTCCGTTGGGCGACTGTGACTGAATTTCATTCAATGCCGCAAGGTCAAGTCCCTCGAGGTTACCCATACCAAGGTCTGACTTTAATGCAGTGTCTAATGTATTAAGCCACTTTGCAGTAAACTGCATTGTAAGCTCCCAATAGCCTGCACCCTCGTACCAAGAGCCTTCGGGTGCCCACTTATAGATATTCTCCTCCATAGCTCTTAATGAGTTTGCACCAAGCCATGCTGCCTCTTGGGGATATACATCCATAAATGCAAGTGTTGCCATTAAAAGTCCACTGTTACATACAGTACCGTGGTTATTGGTTGCAGGGAATGCAAAACGCATAAGTGACTGGTCTGATAACATTCCCAGATATGAATCATAGAAACCGTTTTTCAGCATTCCCTCTTCAATTACCGCCCTTTGTTCGGGTGTAAAGAAGTTATAGAACCAGTCATAGCCAACTGCTACTGCCGCCATCATTTCACAAGTGTCAAGGTGATGGAACGGGTTCCAGTCGTCAAACTCTGAAACAGTCTTTAGTCTTGCAAACGCATTATCAAGATACTTCTGATCCTTTGTTATGTAATATGCAACTGCAAGTGCGTGAATATCCTTTGAAAGCTTTCTCTGGCAGTCCATTCTTAAACCATCGTAAAGAACGTGTGCAGGAAGGGGCGACATTGTTGCAACATCCGCCGCACGGATTACCTGGTCCTTCCAGAGCTTCATATTATCATCTGTCTTTGTAAGCTCAACCATACGGTCAAAGTCCGCCTGGGTAAACTGAATTCTCGGGTGAACTCCTGCAAAAGGTGACTCGTCATAAAGCTCTTTAAACTGCTCCTTTGTAGGTCTCAAATATAACAGATAGTTGTTAAGTGCATCTATCTCTTCCTGTGTTTCGGGAAGAACAAAGCCCTCACCTAAAACATACATATTGTCATTATAGGTTGCGGGTACCTTTGTTACTGTCTTACCCAATGCGTTTATAATCTCGTCAGCATTTACATACAGTACGCCATCGTAAAGCTCACCTGTTAATGTAACACCGTTAAGGGTAACCTTATCTCCCACTACTGCAACATCATTAACATCAAGTGTGTTAATAATTTCATCAACAGGTAACATAAACTCATTTGTACCCTTCTTTATGGGTGTGTGGTTAAGAAGAACTTTTGTATCGTTCTGATAAACAACACCTGATGTTGCGTGAATGGCAACGTATCCCTTAAGCATCTCGCGGTAGGGTGCGTCACTGGGGAACAAGCCCTGCTCCTTTGTAACATCAATTATTCTTGTGTTATTTGCCTCGTTATTCTGGGGCGGCTCGTTCTTTGTTGCGTTATAAAGCGCCTCGGGGAATTTCTTTATTGTGCGTTCTCTTCCCTCGTATGCGTTTACATTGTCAAGAATAATGTCCTCACCGTCGTTGTTAAAGTCAAAGAGGAAGCCAATCGCAGTAACATCCTTAAGCACTGCGTTCTTAAGCTTCATATTGTTAGCCTTAAGTGAGCCGTTTACATAAACGTCACAAGCCTTATCCTCTGCACGGTAAATGATTGTGTAGTTTGTAAAACCGGTCTTGGCAAAGCCGCTTATTGATGCCTGACCTCCGACCTTTGCACCGCTACCCTTTATAAAGGTAATAAGTGACTGATAATTACCCTCGGAGTCCATTGCAAGGAAATCACCCGTAGGCATTATGGTGTTGGCTTTAATATCAAAGGATATAACAATATCCTTTACGGGATTAAAGTCAAACTGAATGTTTGTCTTAATGCCTGATGTTGAAGCTTTAAGTGCTTTATCATAGCTTCCGTTTTCAACAATCCCCCAAACCTTTGCATTAATTTTAAGGTTGTTGGGCTTTGAGTCTGTAACGTAATCGTTAAAGCTCTCGTTTACAAGCAATTCTGCTTCATTCTACGACATTGCCACTGTGGCAACGGG
>JAZNVD010000038.1:0-7049 GCA_045592645.1 Candidatus Ornithomonoglobus sp.
AAAAGTACATTTTTGGCATCGTTTACACTGTAGCCTAAAACCGTCAGGGCACTTAAAGCTTCCGCACGGGCGTCGGTAATAACTGTGTCTGTTGTTTCAACCGCACCGCCTATGTCTAACTCGTCATTGTCAATCTTATCACGAAGTTCAAGTATAACTCGTTTTGCCGCTTTGGGACCAACTCCGCTTGCCTTTGTAAGAAGTTTTTCATCCCCTGTTATGATTGCCGCTGCAAGCTTTGAGGGCGTCGCAACTGACAGCAATGCAAGACCTGCCTTCGGGCCTATGCCTGAAACAGAAATAAGCTTTAAGAACATACCTCTCTCTTCCTCGTTACCGAAACCATATAGCTCCATTGCATCCTCACGGACATTAAGATACGTATATACAGTAACATCGTTCCCTACGGCTCCTATGCTCTCAACTGTAGTAAGAGACGTATGTACCTTATAGCCTACACCACTGTTATCTACCACTATGTAATTTTCGCCTTTTACGGCCAGTTTTCCTTTAATATAATAATACATGACTACTCACCCATTTTATTATCTTTATTTACATAATATCACATATTACGGTTAATGTCAACGAAATTGTTAAAAATTTGTTACGAAAATCCGCTGTCAATAAATAGAAAAAACCGACCCGAAATGGGTCGGTTTTAAATTATATTACATTGAAATTACGCCAAAAGCTGATAGAACTGATGATGCAAGAACAAGGCAAACAAGAATAGGTGCAACGTACTTAATCATTACGTTGAACAAGCCCTTTCTCTTGAACTTGCCAAATGTAAGAACTTCGTCTTCAATAAGCTTTGTGCCGATACCAAATGTTACAAAGAAACATGTTAGCAATGCACAGATAGGCATCATTACCGAGTTTGTAATAAAGTCCATAAAGTCAAGGATATCAAATCTGCCAAAGAATCTTACATTTGACAATACGTTGTATCCCAATGCGGGCAGACAGCTGATTGCCCATGAACCGATACCAACGATAATAACTGATGCTTTTCTTGAAATCTTGAAGTGGTCACATACACATGCAACGATTGTTTCCATCAATGAAATCGCAGATGTAATAGCAGCTGCAAAAACAAGGAAGAAGAACAATACACCTACAAGGTTTGCAAGAGGCATTGTGTTAAATACCTTGGGCAATGTCATAAACATAAGTCCAGGACCTGCTGAAAGCTGTGTCTTATCGAATGCAAATACTGCAGGGATAATCATAAGACCTGCAAGAACCGCAATCAGAGTATCAAAGAACTCAATCTTTGTAACGTTACCCTCAAGTGAAGTGTTCTTGGGCATATATGAACCGTATGCAATCATAATACCCATAGCAAGTGACAATGAATAGAACATCTGTCCCATAGCTGCAAGAACACCCATAACACTGAAGTTCTTGAAGTCAGGAATAAACAGATACTTAACACCCTCCATTGCACCAGGCATTGTCATTGAATAAATTGAAATTGCAATAGCAAGAATAACCAATACAGGCATCAAAACTGTACTAACGCGTTCTACACCCTTCTTAACGCCCATCAACAATACTGCTACAATGAAGCCTGTAAATATTGTCTGAGTTATAAGAAGTGACCAGGGTGATGACAACATATCTGTAAAGTATGTTGCACCTGCAACTAAATCTGATCCGTATGTACCGTTTGATGTAATACCCTGAAGTGCATTTGCAATGTCTGTTACAAGACCGCCAAAGTACACGCCGAAGTACTGGATAATCCATCCGCCGATTACATTGTAGTAAGGCAGGATTATTGCAGGGATAAGAGTTGCAATAACGCCAAGGAAGCCCCACTTTTTGTTTAGTGAACCAAAAGCATTAAGTGAGCTCTTGCCACTCTTTCTACCGATTGCATTCTCTGCAATCATCAAAGCGTAACCGAATGTGCAAACCAAAATAATATAAACAAGCAAGAATATACCGCCGCCATATTTAGCTGCAAGATACGGGAAACGCCAGATATTTCCAAGACCTACCGCTGAACCTGCTGCTGCAAGAACGAAGCCAAGGCCACTTGAAAATGTTCCTCTTTTCTGTTCCATAAGAAATCCTCCATAATTAAATTATCCATTAAATTTTACCACATAACAGTTCAACTTGCAAGTGTTTTTAACAAATTATGTGCAAATTGTAAACTTTCTGTCATTTTATGATAACATATCCGAGAGTGTCTTAAACTCCTCAAGGGATAATGTTTCACCGCGGCGACGCGGGTCAATGCCCACACTTTCCATAATCGCTGTAAGCTCTTCTTTAGATTTTGAGAAGTTTGCTGTCAGACAATTAAGCAATGTTTTTCTTCTTTGAGAGAACGCCGCCTTGACGGTTTTAAAGAACATTCCCTCGTCCTTCGGAGATACTGCAGGCGTGTCACGAAATACCATCTTCACCACCGCACTGTCTACCTTTGGAGGCGGAACAAATAAGTCCGCAGGAACTACTGTAACAACTTCAACATTCGTATAATACTGACACAGTACCGATATTGCACCGTAGTCCTTACTGCCGGGCTTTGCAGATAAACGGTCCGCAACTTCTTTCTGCACCATTACCACCAGGTTCTTCAATGGCAATTTTGCATCAATAACTCCCGTTATAATGGGAGTTGTTATATAGTAAGGCAGATTTGCAGCAATACTTACCCTCTCACCTTTAAATTCCTCCTCAATAAGAGCAGTCATATCGGTTTTTAAAACATCACGATTAATAACCTTCACATTGTCATACTCACTCAAGGTATCTTCAAGAATAGGAATAAGATTGTCGTCAATCTCAAGGGCAACAACCTTTTCTGCACGTTTTGCAAGTTCATTGGTAAGAACCCCAAAACCGGGTCCAATTTCAATTACTCCGCCACCGTCAATTTCTGCAGCTTCAGCAATTTCCTCCAAAATCTCCTGCGATGATAAAAAATTCTGTCCAAGTCCTTTTTTAAACACAAAGCCGTACCGTTGTGCTATTCTTTTTATTTCTGCAGGTGATATAAAGTCCATGTTCTACTCCTTAAAATTCTTTTTCAAAGGGTGCTTCTATCCCGATATCCACACCGTTAAGATACTCAAGAATACTCCCCGTCGGGAAATCAAACTCAACCCGTGTGCTATATAACGCCTGACGGAATTTTCCGTTCTTTGCCCCGTATTTTGTATCTCCTGCAAGGGGATGCCCCAGATTTTTAAACTGGGCTCTTATCTGGTGTGTCCTGCCCGTTAAAAGTTCAATCTCAAGCAAGGTATAGTCGTTTTTCTGTGCAACGGCTTTATATTTTAAATGAGCATCCCTGCCGTCCTGCGTTACCTCTGTTACCTTACCCTCACGTGAAAGCTTATCCTTTAACTCACCCTGTTGAGGCGTATACCCCTCTGCAACGGCTGAATAAAACTTATGCACTTCCCTCGCTTTTATGGCTCTGTTCATTTCACGTAGAGCAGGTGCATTTTTGGCACTAATGACAAGCCCGCCCGTGTTACGGTCAAGTCGGTTACAAAGGGCAGGCTTAAATGTGTTTTCAGTATTGGGATTAAATTCGCCCGTATCGTAAAGATAACTTATTATCATATCAATAAGTGTCTCTCCTTTACCGTTCTCATCATTATGGCAAAGGACTCCTACGGGCTTATTAATAACCATAATATTACTGTCCTCATATACAATATCAAGGTTAGGCTTAACGTACTTAAATGCCCCGTCCTTATAGAATTCGTCCTTCATATATAAGACCACATTATCTCCTTCATTTAAGACAAATGCACCGTCTTTGATGTGCTTCCCGTTTACACGGACGCAGTTTTTCCGAAGACTCTTGTAAAGCATGGACTTTGGAATGTCGGGCATAAGCTTCATAATAAACTTATCAAGCCTCTGCCCTCCGTCATTATGGTTAATAAAAAATTCTCTCATATTATTTAGCTATCATTGCGGCACCAACGATGCCTGCATCATTCATAAGCTTCGCTGTTACAATCTTGGGCATCTCAAGAAGCTTGTTATAGTTGTTTTCAAGCACATAATCTCTTATGGGACCCAACAGGTACTCGCCCTCACGGCTTATTCCCCCGCCGATTGCAATAATCTTCGGCTGGAATATGTTAATCATACTGATAAGTCCCTCTGCAATATAGAATCTGTAATTATCAACAACCATCTGACCTGCTTTATCCCCTGCCTTTGCAGCTTCAAATGCAGTTCTGCCTGAAACCTTACCGTCACGGGCAGCAATCTCGTTCATCAGGCTGTCAGGATTCTCCTCCATAGCTTTCTTTGTCTGCTTAATAAGAGCAGTAACAGAAGCATAAGCCTCCCAGCATCCGCGACGTCCGCATGAACAGGGCTCACCACCTGCAACAAGTGTTATGTGGCCTGCCTCACCGCCTGCACCATTAAAGCCTCGTACCATTTTTCCGTTGGCAATAATACCGCCGCCAACACCTGTGCCAAGTGTAATAAGAACAAAGTCCTTTGCACCCTCACCGTTTACTTTATATTCGCCCATTGCAGCACAATTGGCATCATTGTCAATTTTAACTGGCTTATTTATTAACTTACTCAAAGCTTCCGCCATAGGATAATTCTTCATTCTCAAGTTATTTGAATAAACAACTACTCCATTGTTATAATCAATTGTACCGGGGCTTCCTATTCCTACACCGGTAATTTCATCAAGGGTTATACCGTAATCATCACAAAGCTTGTTTATAAGCTTTGCCATATCTGCAACAATCTCCTCAATAGGTCTTTCCTTTAATGTCGGTGTTGAACCCTGGGCAAGGATGTGTCCGTTGCCTGAAACAATACCGATAGCGATATTTGTACCGCCTAAATCTACTCCAATATACATATTAGTTCCTCCCACTGTTTTAGTATTTTTATGATACCACATATTATAGAAAAATGCAATCACTTTATTTGATTTTATTCACGGTTTTCCTTGCCTTGACATTGATTTTTTCTTATGGTAAAATGATTTATAGTATATTATACGGAGGTACTGATATGAACTATTCACCCATAAAGCTTACGGCACCCATAAAGGACTATCTTTGGGGCGGCAGAAAGCTTATAACTGATTTTAACAAAAAGACAGAATTGGATAAAGCAGCGGAAAGCTGGGAGCTTTCAACTCACCCCGACGGTGAAAGTACTGTCTGTGGGGGTGAATTTGACGGAATGAAGCTTTCAGAATATATCAAGGCTAACGGCGACAATGAATGTATCGGCACAAAAGCGGCAGAATTTAACTTTTTCCCCATTCTTATAAAGCTTATAGATGCAAAGGATAATTTGTCTATTCAGGTTCATCCTAATGATGAATATGCACTTAAAGTTGAGGGAGAATACGGCAAGACCGAAATGTGGTACATAGTTGACTGTGATGAGGATTCATATCTTTATTACGGTCTTAACCGTGAGGTATCAAAAGAGGAGTTTGATCGCAGAATAAAGGATAATACATTGCTTGAAATCCTTAATAAGGTTGATGTTCATAAGGGAGATGTCTTCTTTATCCCGTCAGGGACAATTCACGCAATCTGTTCAGGTATTCTTATCTGCGAGGTTCAGCAGAATTCCAACACCACATACCGCGTGTATGACTATGACCGTCGAGGTGCTGACGGCAAGCCCCGTGAGCTTCACATTGAAAAAGCAATTGACGTATCAGATATGTTCCCTGCACCTGCACTTACGAAGTCAGACTCAAATGTACTGGCAAGCTGCAAGTATTTCACTGTTGAAAAGGTCAGCGGTAATTCAAAGATTACACTTTCAACAGACTGCTTCCGTTCACTTGTTATTCTTGATGGTGAAGGCACGGTTACAGTCGGAAATGATACCATTACTGTCACAAAGGGTGATAGTATATTTATTCCTGCGCAGAACGGCGAGGCAGTTCTTACAGGAGAATTTAACGCTATTTTATCTTACGTTTAAAAGGAGTAAATTATATGATTTACAGTTCTGCCGACAAGCTTATCGGTAACACCCCAATGCTTCAATTGGGAAACATTAAAAAAGCTTTGGACCTAAAAGCAAATATTATAGCAAAGCTTGAATATCTTAACCCTGCGGGCTCTGTCAAGGACCGTGTGGGAAAAGCTATGATAGATGACGCAGAAGCCCGTGGTGTTTTAAAACCCGACTCCGTTATAATTGAGCCAACAAGCGGAAACACAGGCATCGGGCATACATCCGTTGCGGCACAACGGGGATATAAAGCAATAATTGTTATGCCCGAAACAATGTCAGAGGAACGCCGTAAGCTTATGAGAGCCTACGGTGCAGAACTTATTTTGACCGAGGGAAGTCTTGGAATGGCAGGTGCAATCAAAAAAGCAGAAGAACTTGCAGCGGAAATTCCCGACAGCTTTATCCCTGCACAGTTTGATAATCCCGAGAACGCAAACATTCATTTCAAAACAACAGGCCCTGAAATATGGAATGACACCGACGGAAAGGTCGATATATTCGTTGCAGGAGTGGGTACAGGCGGCACAATAACGGGAGTGGGTAAATACTTAAAATCACAAAACCCCGACATTAAAATTATTGCCGTCGAGCCAAAGGACTCACCTGTTTTATCAGGAGGCAGTGCAGGACCGCACAAGCTTCAGGGTATCGGTGCAGGCTTTGTACCAAAAATTCTCGACACCACTGTTTATGATGAAATTATCACCGTAGACCATAACGATGCCTACTCTAACGGCAGACTTATGGGTAAATATGAAGGTATACTTGCAGGTATATCGTCAGGTGCGGCATTAACCGCCGCCATTGAGGTTGCACAACGAGATGAGAACAAAGGCAAGAACATTGTAGTTCTTCTTCCCGATTCAGGGGACCGTTACCTTTCAACTGAAATGTACATCGATTAAAAAAGATGAGTGAATGATTCACTCATCTTTTTTTGTTCAGTTTAATGTCCAGCTTGAAATAGCCTTTGTGTAAAGAGATAACGGTGTTGTATTTTCCGCACTTCCCGGGGTTATTTTAGCCGTAATTTTTACATCCCTTGATGCGTT
>JAZNVD010000039.1:0-7212 GCA_045592645.1 Candidatus Ornithomonoglobus sp.
TTCATCTTCGATGAAATCATTATATCATATTTATATTTTTATTTCAATCAAAATTATTGTTCTTCAGTTTTTGTGAGAGTTTTATGAGACACTTCTTTTCAATCCGGCTTACATATGACCTGCTTATCCCCAGCCTATCGGCAATCTCCTGCTGTGTAAGCTTTGCTTTGTTATGCAGTCCGTAGCGATGTACCATTATGGAATATTCCACGGGTGTAAGTGTGTTTGACATCGCCCTGTATAACTGTGTCGCTTCAATATTCCCCGATACAATATCGCAGATGTCCCCTGAATTATCGGGGAGAATATCGGAGAGGGTGAGGGCATTACCGTCGGCATCAGTGCCTAAAGTGTCGTCAATATAAACCTCACAGTTATGCTTCTTCTGCTGACGCAGGTGCATAAGCACCTCGTTTTCAATACACCGTGAGATATATGATGAAAGCTTTTTGTTTTTCTCGGGTGAAAAAGTATTAATACCTTTAATAAGTCCTATTGTGCCGATGGAAATTATGTCCTCGGCATTTTTTTCGTCACTGAATTTTTTTGCGATGTGGGCAACAAGGCGGAGATTGTGTTCAATAAGGGTATTCTTTGCATCAATGTCACCCTTTGACATTTTTTCAATATACAGTGCTTCTTCTTCAGGTGTCAGGGGTTGCGGAAACGCCTGTGCCCCCGATACATACCCTGCCATTAAGATTACCGAACGTAGCCACTCGAAAACTATTTCTAACATACATTTCCCTTTCTTTGTTTTTTGTAAAAGTGTATTCGGTAACAGCTTGGTTGGGTTGTATAAATTTATGAAAATGGTACAAGATAGTAAAAAATGCGGAATGCGGAGTGCGGAGTGCGGAATTATGGAAGCTTTTTGCGGGGGCAAAAAGCATAATTAAATTTGTGTTTCTGCATATAGGAGAAAACTTATGACACTACAACAACAACTTGAACAACATACCCACAAATTGATTTTCGATTGCACCAATGAGGAAATTTATGAGGCTCTCGTATGCCTTATTGATGAAGAAAAGAAAAATATACCAACACAAAAACCAAAGCGTAAGGCTTATTATTTTTCCGCCGAGTTTTTAGAGGGTAAACGCCTTAAAATTGACCTGGTGGCTCTTGGTATTTTTAATGAGATAACAGATGTGTTAAAAAAGAACGGCAAGGATATAACGGATATTTATGATTTGGAATGTGAGCCGTCTTTAGGTAACGGCGGCCTTGGACGTCTTGCAGCGTGCTTTATGGATTCTGCCGCACACCTTGGGCTTCCCTGTGACGGCGTCGGTATTCTCTATCACAACGGATTGTTTTTACAGAAATTCCGTGATAATAAACAGCTTGAGGAGGATAACCCGTGGCGGGATAATTCCCATATATTAAAAAAGACCGATACTGCCTATGATGTGGATTTCGGACGGTTTGGCATTGTCCGTGGCTACCGTTATACGGTGGACATAATCGGCAAATGCGTAAACAAGCTTAACCTTTACGACACAGAGGACAAAAACCCTCTTACAAAAAATCTCTATCCTGACGATTCAACGCCGCAGGGCAGACAGCTTCGTCTGTGTCAGGAGTATTTTATGGTAAGCTGCGGCGTTCAGCAGATTTTAGACGAGGCACTGGTTACGGGATATGACTTAAATGATTTGGATAAGTTCTGCGTCGTGCAGATAAATGACACTCACCCAAGCCTTGTAATACCGGAGCTTATATATCAGCTGGGAAAACGCGGTATCGGCAGAAACCGAAGCATTGAGCTTGTAAAAAATATATGTGCCTATACCAATCACACAATCTTGCGTGAAGCCCTTGAGAAATGGGATATAAAGGTTATGGAGGAGGTTATACCTCACTTAATCCCCATTATCCGTGACCTGTCGGAAAGAGTGGGGAATGGGGACACAGAAATAATCGACGGGGACGGTAATTGCCATATGGCGTCAATGGATATTCACTATGGGTTTTCCGTTAACGGTGTGGCGAGCCTTCACACGGAGATTTTAAAGAATACGGAGCTTTTGCCCTTCTGTAAGCTTTATCCTGAAAAGTTTAATAACAAGACCAACGGTATTTCAATGAGGCGGTGGCTTCTCTCCATTAACCCCGAGCTTACGGAGTTTATCACGTCCCTTATCGGTGACGGGTTTAAGAAAGATTTTTCAAGACTTCAGAACCTTTTGCAGTTTAAGGATGAGAGTGAGGTTCTGGAAAAGCTTCTTATAATCAAGAATAAAAAGAAAGAGGAGTTAAGAAAAAGACTTATTGGCGAGGATGTACCCCCAAACAGCATATTTGATGTGCAGATTAAAAGAATTCACGAATACAAGCGTCAGCAGATGAACTTGCTTTATTTAATAAATATGTATCTTGATATTAAGCGGGGGATAATTCCCAGACGTCCCGTGTGTGCAATCTTTGGCGGAAAAGCCGCACCTGCATATACAATTGCAAAGGATATTATCCACGCAATTCTCTCTCTTGGGGAGATAATTAGGCGTGACAGGGCGGTAAGCCCCCATCTTAAGGTTATAATGGTTGAAAACTATAACGTGACACTGGCTGAAATGATTATACCTGCAACGGATATTTCAGAGCAGATTTCACTGGCATCAAAAGAAGCGTCGGGTACGGGCAATATGAAAATGATGTTAAACGGTGCGCTTACCCTTGGTACCCGTGACGGTGCAAACATTGAAATCGGTGACCTTGTGGGTGAGGATAATATTTATTTTTTTGGTGATAACTCCCAACGTGTTATTGAAAGGTATAAACGGGGTAATTATAACCCCCGTGAGTATTACGAAAAGCTTCCCCGTGTCCGTGAGGCGGTAGATTTTCTTGTAGGTAAGGAAATGACAGAGACAGGAGATAAGGCGTCTTTGGAAAGGCTTCACCGTGAGCTTACGGGTAAGGACTATTTTATGACCTTCCCCGATTACGGTGAGTATGAGGCAACCCGTAACCGTGCCTTCCTTGATTTTGAGGACAGACTTGGCTGGGCAAGAAAGTGCCTTATTAATATTGCAAAATCGGGTTACTTCTCGTCCGACAGAACCATTATGGAATATAACCGTGATATATGGCATTTATAAAGACTTGTTTGAAAGGAAAGTAAAATGGAAAAAACTAAACTAAAGGGACAATCTCCCGTATTTGATTTTCTGCAGAGGCTTGGTAAGGTTTTAATGACCGTTATTGCCGTTATGCCTGCGGCAGGTATTATGATTAGTATCGGTAAGCTTATTGCTATGGCGGGCGAGAATGTGGCACTTGTTGTCACAATCGCAACCATAATTGAAAATATAGGCTGGGCAATTATCAGTAATCTTAACATTCTTTTTGCCGTTGCAATCGGCGGCAGCTGGGCAAAGGAAAAGGCAGGCGGTGCTTTTGCGGCATTACTTGCATTTATACTGATTAACTCCGTTACGGGTGCAATCTTCGGCGTTACGGCGGAAATGCTTTCTGACCCCGATGCCACCGTTAAAACCCTCTTTGGCACAGAAATTGCCGTTGAGGGATATTTCACCGATGTTCTCGGTGCACCTGCCTTGAACACAGGTGTGTTTGTGGGTATTGTTTCAGGCTTTCTTGGCGGTGTCATTTATAATAAATATTATAACTTCCGCCGTCTGCCCGATGCTCTGGCGTTCTTTAACGGCAAGCGGTTTGTGCCTTTGGTGGTGATTTTCTACTCTGCCATTGTTGCGGTGCTTTTTGCACTTATATGGCCCGTAATTCAGACGGGAATTAACTCCTTCGGTTTGTGGATTGCCAACTCCCGTGATACGGCACCCGTTCTTGCACCGTTTATTTACGGTACTCTGGAAAGACTTTTAATTCCTTTCGGACTTCATCATATGCTGACCATTCCTATGAATTACACTTCATTGGGTGGCGAGTATGTTATCCAGACGGGTGCAAACCTGGGCACTACCGTTTACGGTCAGGACCCTCTGTGGCTTGCCTGGGTAACAGACCTTGTAAACCTTAAAAATGCAGGGGATATGGAAGGGTATAATGCACTCTTAAACGCTTACCACCCTGCCCGCTTTAAGGTGGGACAGATGATTGGTGCAACGGGACTTATAATGGGTGTTGCCTTGGCAATGTACCGCAGAATTCCCCGTGAGAGACGCCATGATTTTAAGTCAATGTTTGTATCAACGGCTTTGGCAGTGTTCCTGACAGGTGTTACGGAGCCTATTGAATTTATGTTTATGTTCTGTGCAATACCCTTGTATATTGTTTATGCAATCTTGCAGGGACTTGCCTTCGGTGTTGCAGGGCTTGTTAACTTAAGACTACACTCCTTCGGCAATATCGAGCTTGCAACAAGAATACCAATGTCACTCAGAGCAGGGCTTGGTATGGATGTTATTAACTTCTTAATTGCCGTTATTGTGTTCTTTGCAATCGGATACTTTGTTGCATATTTTATGATTGGTAAATTTAATTACGCCACACCCGGCCGTGAGATTGAGGGTGAGAGTGAGCATATGGTTAAGGAAGGTTCAGCCGAGGCGGAAACGGTTATTGAACTTTTAGGCGGACGTGATAACATTGAGCTTGTGGATGCGTGTATGACACGGTTGCGTGTTACCGTAAAAGACCCCCATAAGGTTGCCGACATTGATAAGTGGAAAGGTGCAGGTGCTCTGGGACTTATTAAAAAGGGTAACGGTATTCAGGCAGTTTACGGACCAAAGGCGGACGTTTTAAAGTCCGATATAAATGATATACTATGAGGCTTTTAACTCTTAACTGCCATAGCCTCATTGAGAAAAATTATGAAAAAAAGGTTGAGCAATTCTCCCGTGGCGTGGAGAGAATGAAGCCTGATATTATTGCACTGCAGGAGGTTAATCAGAGCAACGGTTCGACCACCGTTGCAATGGACAATGGACAATGGACAATTGACAATTATAAATATCGGCTTCGGGCTGATAATCACATTTTAAGGGTGTGGGAATTGTTAAAAAAGCAGGGACTTAATTATAACTTTGTCTGGCGTGGAATGAAGGAAAGCTACGGAAAGTATGAGGAGGGGCTGGGTATTCTCGCCCTTAAAGAAATTGATGAGGTAGATTTTGTTCCCGTAACTCCGCCCCGTAATGACTGGAAAATGCGATATGCCCTGGGGGTAAGAACGGGGGATATGTGGTACTACTCTGTTCATACGGGGCGTTGGGATGATAAAGAGGTTTCCTTTGAGGGGCAGATAGAAAGGCTTTGTGATACGGTACAGGGAAAGGGTGCCATTATTATGGGTGACTTTAACTGCCCCGATAAGTGTGAGGGGTATAATATTTTAAAGGCGACGGGCTGGCAGGATATATGGGGCACTGCACCTGTAAGGTCAGGTTGTGCCACCGCCCGTGCCGACATTGACGGCTGGGATGATGGGGAGAAGTTTATGCGGATAGATTATATGTTTTCAAATTTCCCCATTGATGTAAGTGAATGTCGGGTTGTGTTTACGAAAGAGGATTATGGGGTGGTGTCCGACCACAGGGGAGTTTTTGCAGAGATAAAATAAAAAAGGTTTTCGTTTACGAAAACCCTCCATAATTCCGCACTCCGCATTTTGCACTAAAAAAGCACCCAATCGGGTGCTTTTTTGTTAATAGGTTGGATAAAAACGGCATAGACCGCTTAGTGGAGTTAAATAAAAAAGAAATCCGCTGTTCCGCGGATTTCTTCATTTAAGAACTAAAATAATATTACTTTCCACTAAGCGGTCTATCCCGTTTTTTGCCGACCTTAATAGTTCTTTGCCTGAAGCTCAAAGTATGCCTTGGGGTGGTCACATACGGGACATACCTCGGGGGCTTCTGTGCCTACCATAATGTGTCCGCAGTTACGGCACTCCCATACCTTAACTTCACTCTTCTTGAATACTTCCTGCATTTCAACATTCTTAAGAAGTGCACGGTATCTTTCTTCGTGCTCCTTTTCAATTGCTGCAACCATTCTGAACTTCTCTGCAAGCTTTGTAAAGCCTTCCTCGTCTGCAACTCTTGCAAACTCTGCGTACATATCTGTCCACTCGTAATTCTCACCCTCGGCAGCTGCCTTTAGGTTTGTGGCAGTGTCAGCAATACCGTTAAGCTCCTTGAACCACATCTTTGCGTGCTCTTTCTCGTTGTCGGCAGTCTTCTGGAATAACGCTGAAATCTGCTCATAGCCTTCCTTTTTTGCCTTTGATGCAAAGTAAGTATACTTGTTTCGTGCCTGGCTCTCGCCTGCAAATGCAGCAAGCAGGTTCTTTTCAGTCTGTGTGCCTGCATAGATTGTTGCCATAGTATCGCCTACAAGCTCTACCTTGTCACCTGATGCACCGCAGAAAGGACATACCGCAGGGTCACCCTCGGGCACCTCAAAATTCTTCTTACATACCTTACAATAATACTTTTTCATTGTTTTTTCCTCCTTGTTTAATTTAATGCAAAGTGCGGAATTATGGAAGCTTTTTCCTTTTGCAAAAAGCAAATTCATATTCCGTCTACGCACGGGCATTTTGTCCATAATATAATTATACCATAAAATGGACACTTTATTCAAGAAAATATTGAAAAAAATAAAAAAATGTTGTATAATTGACTTAAACGAGGTGATACAATGCCAAAGAGTAAAAATCAGAAATTAAAGCTTTATTATATAATTGAATATTTCAAGCGTTATACCGACGAGAATCATCCCGTTACGGTGTCGGAGATTATCGACTACCTTGCAGACCTTGGTATTACGGCTGAACGTAAGAGTATTTACCGTGATATTGCCGCTATGGGTGAGCTTGGGTATGATGTTATTTCGCTTCACGATAAGCATTTTACGTACTACCTTGCAGAACGGGAGTTTGAAACGGCGGAGCTTCGTATGCTTGCCGATGCCGTGGCATCATCACGTTTTATTACAAAAAAGAAATCGGCACAGCTTATTAAAAAGATTTCAGGGCTTACAACAAAGTACGATGCCGAAAAGCTTGGTGCACAGATTTTTGTTGCCAACCGTATCAAGGCGTCAAACGAGAGTATATACTATAACGTGGATGCTATCCATAACGCAATTTCGGAAAACTCACAGATTTCATTCCTTTACTATGACTGGGACAAATCAAAGAAAAAGGTCTACCGTCACGACGGCGAGAGGTATAGGGTAAGCCCGTGGGGTTTAATCTGGAATAATGAGAATTAT
>JAZNVD010000040.1:0-1855 GCA_045592645.1 Candidatus Ornithomonoglobus sp.
TTATAAAAAAACGTGAACTTATAAAACCGTGGATAATTTGTGCGGTAATAACGGTTGTGGGATATGTTCCTTGGCTACAGAATTTTATTGTTCAGTTACAATATAAGATTGATAATGAATACTGGATTGACCCCATTACATGGAAAACATTAGGTACATATTTCAGTGAGATATTTGGAATTGACGGCAAAATGTATTCGGCAATAGGTATTTTTACTGCATTTGCGGTAATGCTAACAGGGGTAGCAAAATCAGGTGAGAATAAGGGTATGGCAGTGTTGATGGCAGTTCTTGTGCCTGTATTAACCCTGGCAGTAGGTTTACTTGCTTCTTTTCTTGTACGTCCTGTGTTTGTTGTGCGTTATCTGTTGCCGTCAGCACCCGTGTTCGTGGCAGGATGTGCAATTGGTATGGCATCAATTAATAAAAAAGCAGTAACGGCAGTTCTTGCAGTTATTGTAGCCGTTTGCGGAACAGTAAACTATGTTTATGCCTATAAGGACAAGAATACTCATTTTGATAACAGGTTTGACACTGCCTTTTATGAGAGAAACAATGACTGTGATGCGTATATTGTCTACATTGACCGTAACGATATAAGCCCCGGTCATACAGAAACAGTTCTTGCATTTTATGAGCAGGAAAAACCCATTTATCAGGTAATTGAAAACTATGGATATTATCCATTTGAGAATTTCCGTTTCATTGGTGATTTTGATTATGATACTTATGATACAATTACACTGTTGCTGGCAGAGGGTAAGGAAATCCCGGAGGAGTTGCTTGCAAGATATAACGCAGAGTATAAGGAAACTGCCACATCTTTGTGGATAATGGCAGATGTATACACACTAACCCGCAAATAAAATGTAAGATTATCCTATTGAAATCATAAAAAACGTGTGATAAAATAAAGATAGCTAAAAGCAAAGGAGTTGTTTTAGATGATAAGAGTAGGAATATTAGGATATGGAAACCTTGGACGAGGAATAGAATGTGCTATAAAGCAGAACAGTGATACAACTCTTGCGGCGGTATTTACACGCCGTGACCCTTCAACTGTAAAAATAGCAACAGATGGTGTCCCCGTATATCACACAGATGATGCAGTAAATCATAAGGACGAGATTGATGTTCTTGTACTTTGCGGCGGCTCTGCAACAGATTTGCCCACACAGACACCTGAATTTGTAAAGCATTTTAATGTGGTTGACAGCTTTGATACCCATGCAAGAATTCCCGAGCATTTTGATGCAGTGGATAAGGTTGCACAGGAATCAGGCAAGGTAGGTATTATTTCGGTTGGCTGGGATCCCGGTATGTTTTCACTGAACCGTTTATTTGGCGGTGCGATACTTGTAGATGGCAAGGATTATACCTTTTGGGGCAAGGGTGTAAGTCAGGGACATTCGGATGCAATACGTCGTATAGACGGTGTAAAGGATGCAAAGCAGTATACAGTTCCTGTGCCTGAAGCATTAGATGCGGTAAGACGCGGAGAAAACCCCGAGCTGACAACAAGAGAGAAGCACACAAGAGTATGTTATGTGGTAGCAGAAGAGGGTGCAGACTTAAAGAGAATTGAGCAGGAAATAGTTACAATGCCCAACTATTTTGCTGATTATGATACAACTGTTCATTTTATAAGTGAGGAAGAATTAAAGCGTGACCATAGCGGAATTCCTCACGGCGGTTTTGTAATAAGGTCTGGTAAAACGGGAATGAACGGTGAGAATAAGCATATAATTGAATATAGCTTAAAGCTTGATTCAAACCCCGAATTTACATCATCAGTTCTTCTTGCATACGCAAGAGCAGCAGTAAGAATGAACGAAGAGGGAATGAAAGGCTGCAA
>JAZNVD010000041.1:0-2014 GCA_045592645.1 Candidatus Ornithomonoglobus sp.
CGATCCGACTTCGTTTGCCGAATCGGTAACGACTGTGGCGTGTCCTTTGTAGATGTTTCCACGGGTGAGCTTTTGGGAACAACCCTTTACGACGATATTACCTGCGACAAGCTTATAAATGAGCTTGCACGCTTCTCCCCCGTTGAAATTGCCCTTGGAGGAAACTCCTTCCAGAATAAGAAAATCACAGAATATATTGAGAGCAGGACAGACGCTCTCACCTTTACATATGATTTTGAGGAAGTTGAAAAAGAATCCCGCGAGCTTTTAGCATCACAGCTAAAAAACAGCAATGACATTTCAGACAGGCTTTTAAGGATTTCCGCAACAGCTCTTATCCAGTACATTTTAGAAACACAGAAAGCAAAAATGGCACATATCCACACAATGGATATTTACACCTCTCAGGAATTCGTAGACCTCGACGCCGCAACGGTAAGAAATCTTGAGCTTGTTGAAACAATGCGTGACAAGTCCAAGAGGGGCAGTCTTTTCTGGGTGCTCGACAACACAAAAACCTCTATGGGTACGAGAATGCTCAAGCAATGGATCCTCGGCCCGCTTGTAAATGCCGCTTCGGTTAATAACCGTCTTTCGGGCGTTGAGGAATTAGTGTCCGCAATGGATATCCGTGACGACCTTTCCGATGCACTGACAGGTGTAAACGATATTGAAAGGCTTATGAGCCGACTGAGTGTAGGTACGGCAAATGCCCGTGACCTTGCATCCTTATGCGTATCCTTTGCCCGTCTTCCGTTCCTGCACAAGATTCTGTGCAGAACCAGAAGCACTATTTTAAGCGTTCAGGCGGCAAACCTTGATACTCTTGAGGATTTGAGGGATTTGTTAGAGAGGGCCATTAATCCTGAGCCACCCGTAACACTTCGTGAGGGTAACATTATTCGTGACGGTTTCTTAGAGGAGATTGACAGACTTCGTTCAATCACCCGTGGCGGAAGTAATTTCATTGCAGAGCTTGAAGCGAGAGAGCGTGAAAGAACGGGTATTAAAACCCTGAAGGTTAAATTCAACAAGGTTTTCGGTTACTTTATTGAGGTTTCCTCCTCTCAGCTTTCAAAAGTACCCGATGATTATATGAGAAAGCAGACTCTCACAAACGGAGAGAGGTTTATCACGGCTGAGCTTAAAGATATTGAGAGCAGTGTCCTAGGTGCAAACGAGAAGCTCGTTCAGCTCGAGTATGAAACATTCCAGAGTATCCGTGAGAGAATATGTGAACATATGGAAAGAATCGAAAAAACTGCCCACGCCATTGCCGTGACGGATACTATCTATTCCCTTGCGGAGGCGGCTGTAAAGAACGGCTACAAAAAGCCCGAGGTTAACCTTTCGGACAAGCTTGTAATCAAAGAGGGCAGACATCCCGTTGTGGAAAAAGTCCTTTCCGACAGTCTTTTCGTTCCCAACGACACAATCCTTGACTGCAAGGATAACAGAATGTCAGTTATTACCGGTCCCAATATGGCAGGTAAATCAACATATATGCGTCAGACGGCACTCATTGCTCTTATGGCACAAATTGGTTCTTTTGTACCTGTACAGAGTGCGGAGTGCGGAATTATCGACAAGATATTCACAAGAATAGGTGCATCCGACGACCTTGCTTCGGGGCAGAGCACATTTATGCTTGAAATGAACGAGGTCAGCTATATACTTAAAAATGCTACGAAAAAGAGCCTTTGTATTCTTGATGAAATCGGACGTGGTACAAGCACCTTTGACGGACTTTCCATTGCGTGGGCAGTTATTGAATATATTGCAAAAAAAGTGGGGGCAAAAACACTTTTTGCCACACATTATCATGAGCTTACTGCACTTGAGGGTACTCTTTCAGGAGTAGTTAATTATAACACCGCCTGCAAAAAGAGGGGCGACGATATTACATTGCTCAGAAGAATTGTGCGTGGTGGCACAGACGACAGCTTCGGTATTGAGGTTGCCAAGCTTGCAGGTGTTGCCGACGGCGTTATTAAAAGGGCAAAGGAAGTTTTAG
>JAZNVD010000042.1:0-3797 GCA_045592645.1 Candidatus Ornithomonoglobus sp.
GCGTCATAACCTTCTTTAACGGCTCCCTTATTTGCAAGGTTAACAACCTTTGCAGGGGTCTGGTTTGCCATATAAACGGCTTCCTCTATGGGTAATTCCGCCATATTAATCATATTACGGATAAGTCTGTCGCAGAATGCAACACTGCCTGCAAAGGCACTGCGGTCGGGAAGCTTGGCAACGCCATCTTCAATTACAACCTTTAAGCCGTCAATTTTACTTCCAAGCATACTCTCGCCGTCGGGCATTCCTGCACCTCGCATTGAGTCAGTAATAAGACATACATTATCTGCACCCTTAATCTTATAAACAAGCTTTAAAAGGTCGGCAGGAAGATGTATTCCGTCGGCAATAATTTCAACGGTCATATCATCATTTAAGTAAGCTGCCTCAATAATGCCTGCATAACGGAACGCATTTTTTCTGTGTACCATACTTGTACATGAATAAAGATGTGTAACGTGAGTGAAACCATCACGGAATGCTTTATGTACGCAATCACTGTCTGCATCACTGTGACCGATACAGGGAAGAATGCCACGCTTTACACATTCCTTTGCAAAAGCCTCCGAGCCTTCCATTTCGGGAGCACCTGTCCAGCGGATAATGTTATCCGTTGCTGCTAAAATCTGCATATACTCATCAAGGTCAAAGTTTCGGATAAGATTAGGGTCCTGTGCGCCTGCCTGTGCAGGTGAGAAGTACGGGCCCTCAAGGTGAATACCCGGCATATTTGCACCGTTATGGGGTTTATTCTTTACTGCCTCATATACTGCGATTGAAGCAAGAATGCTATCAAGACCTGCAGATGTAATGGTTGGAATAATTGTACCTGCACCGTGACGTGCGTGTGCTTCGGCAATTGTAATGTACGCATCCTCCGTGTTATCAAGGAAATCACAATCTGCCGCGCCGTGGGTGTGGATTTCAACAAAACCGCCCGTTACATATTTGCCTGTAGCATCAATTTCATTATCGAAGGCAAGGGGGTCATTTGTTACGGCAATGATTTTGCCGTCACGGAAATAGACATCCTTTTTTTCTGCCTTGCGGTCACATAAAACCGTACCGCCTGAAATTTTAGTAATCATTATACGCCTTCCTTTATGTAAATGCTGCTGTCACCGTCGCAGTAAAGAACGGAGTTTTCCTTTGTTCTTAAAATTGATGCGGGACAAGCCTCTGTTATGTCACCCTTAACTGTGTTTTTAACAGCCTCTGCCTTTGTAGGTGCAGGAACAACACAGAAATGGTACTTTGCTGCCATTAGTGTGGGAATTGTAAGAGTCAATGCACACTTGGGAACATCGTCGATTTTTTCAAAACAACCGTCATTTACCTGCTGCATACGGCATACCTCGTCAAGCTCAACTGCCTTAACAACTTCGGGGTCGTTAAAGTCTGCAACGTGGGGGTCATTAAATGCAATGTGACCGTTTTCACCTATACCCATACAAACAATGTCTGTGGGGTTAGCCTTAAGAAGTGCCGCATATCTTGCACATTCCTCTGCACTGTCAGTTGCATCTGCCTTAATAAGATTTACTGATTTAAAAGGCTTAAGGTCAAAGATGTGCTCACACAGGAAGTTTGAGAAGCACTGGGGTGCGTCCTTGGGAAGACCTATGTATTCATCCATATGGAATGCGTTGATTTTCTCCCATTCAATATCTGTACGTTCACATAAATGCAAAAGCATATCGTTCTGTGAAGGTGCTGCGGCGAAAATCATATTAACCTCGTCCTTTTCCTTAAGAACTGCCTTAATTGCCTCTGCCACGTCATTGGCTGAAACTATACCCATCTCATCACGGGTGGGTGAAATTTTGATTTCTAATTTATCTTTCTTCATAACTGCTCCTTTTATCTGGCTGCTTTCTGGATTGTAAGCACCTGTCTTTGAGATTTCAGAATGTCCTCTGTATCAAGAACGGTTTTCTCGCCTTGAGTTTCACGGATGAAATCACGCATATGCTCGATTGAGGTCTGGGGACACTCAATGATTTCTTCAGTTTCCTTGAACACGTGGATTGTGTTGTTGGCAAGATTAAACCTTATCATACCCTCGGTTCCCCAGAAATAGAATTCCCAGTATGTAGGCATAATTCCGTTAAACTTGGGTGCGGCATAGGATACATCCGCCATAAGTGCCATACCCTCCATATCTGCCATAAACTGACCGCAATCACGGAACTTCGGCTCTGCCTTGGCAAAGGCGTTCCAGGTTTTTGCACATCTTACTTCAGTCAGGTTTTTGCCTGTTATGTATCTTACAAGGTCAACACCGTGGATAGCAATATCATTGATTGTACCGCCGTGTTTGCCGTCTTCAAAATACCAGCCTGGACGGTTGCCGTAGTCTAAACAATGCTGACCTGTAAATGAAGCATTAATAACCTCACCGATTATGCCGTCTGCAATCATTGCCTTAACCTTGTCTGCCTGTGGCATATATCTTAAGTCAAGCATACATGAAACTGTAAGACCTGTTTTCTTAACAAGCTTCTCAATGGTGTTAAGCTCTTTCAGACTTGTGCAGATAGGCTTATCGCAGATAACGTGCTTGCCGTGACGGAGTGCCTTGATAACCATTTTACCACGGATGCCGTAGTAGTCACCGATTGCAACTGCGTCAATGCTCTCGTCATTAAGAGCATCCTCGTATGATGAGAAATTGAAATTGATTTCGTTGTTGTCTGCCACAATAGAGTTTTTTATATCACCCTCATAGCAACCAACTATATTTACGTTGGGATTCTCCACAGCCATATTATAGAGTCCCATAATATGGCTATGTCTGAATCCGGCAAAGAGTATGTTCATTTATATTTCCTCCAATTTGTTTACTGCCTCTTCGTTTCCGCTTGTCAAAGAACGGTCAATGGCATTTAAGATAAACACCGGTGCAATAAACTCCTCGTATGTCTGGTGCATTTCACCGCCTGAAAGAAGCTGGTAGTATGTATCGAACTCACGGATAAAGCAATCTTCAAATTCAAACTTGCCGCCTGCAATTTCCTTGTCTGTGTTTACTGTTGCATAGTAATACTGCGTATCTTCAACATATACAATGTTAACGTCACAATAGTCGTATCTTACTGTACAGTTAATTGCCTTACCGTTGCGGTAAGCCTTGACTGAGGCGGGATAGAAACCGAAAATCTCGCACATTACAGATACTAAATGCTGTGCATAGAAGAAGAATCCGCCGTAGGGATTATCCATAAGAATGGGACAGCGAAGATAACCGCCGTAAACCTCGTCCTTTGGTGTATCAGCTACAAGTTTTTTTAATTCCTGTACGGTATCGGGATAAATACAAACCGAACCGCCTGAAGCTTTAATATTGTTTACTTTAAGGTCGTTTATCAAAGCCTTTGCATCGCTTTCGGATACTGTAACGGGCTTGTCAATAAACATTGTAACGCCCTCTGCCATATAAGGCTTTGCAAATTTATAGTGATTATCACCGTGGCGTGCAGTTACGATTACGCCGTCAACCTTACCTACAAGTTCATCATAAGCATCCAGCACGGGTACGTCATAGGTTGCGTTAAGCTTTTCTGCCGCCTCACGGTCGTCACTGTATACACCCACAACCTCAACATCGGGGTACTTCTTGTCTTTAATAATAAAATCAAGGAAGCAGTTGGCGTGTGAGTTTTCACAGCCAAGTATTGCAATTTTATACATTTTGTTGTCCTCCTTAGAACTTTACGGGCAGGGGATTCTGGGCGTGTGCTGCTTCAATTACACCGATAACCATAGCCGCCTGCTCGGGAGTAACTGTCATAGGC
>JAZNVD010000043.1:0-1760 GCA_045592645.1 Candidatus Ornithomonoglobus sp.
TATATTGCAGAGAGAGGGTCTGCGCACTTACTGGGTTTCTATGATTTCCATTCCATTACTGCCCTCACTGATACAAAACTTATAAACATCACTTTTGATGTCTCTGCCTTAGACCAGGATATTGCAGATATAATTACCACAGGTAACGGCAACGGCGTTTGCCATCTTTCCAATGATGAGATAGAGTATATTAAAGACCGTATCAATATACTTAATAAAGAAGAAAAACTTAACTGTCCGTTCTCCAAGACTTTGCAAAAAGGAGCATTAACGGAAATTATAATACTTCTCCTACGCAAAACCATATCTGACGGCACAACAAAAATTCCCCCTCTTATTCAACGTGCGGTATCATATATGCATAAACACTTCCGCAAGGAGTTGTCCTTGCAGGATGTGAGCCGTCATCTTAATATAACGCCAAATCATCTCGGAGCATCCTTTAAGAAACATATGAAAATGAAATTTCATACATATCTTAATATTTTGCGTTTGAAATATGCCTGTGAGTTACTATCCTCAACCAATCTTTCAATTAAGGAAATTGCTTTTGCATCAGGCTATACATCTGTTGAATATTTCTTATACATATTCAAAAAACAGGTTAATCAGACTCCCACAAACTACCGTAAAATGCAAAAGACAGATTTGTAAAATACAAATCTGTCTTTTTATCATCTATTCAATAAATATATCATTAATGTCAAATATCCTGCAAAGGTTACCCATAAAAGATATGGTATCTGTAACCACGCTGCAACGGGACTGATTTTTCTGAATTCAACAATCATAGCAATTATCAATATCCATAGTATTATAAGCCAGATAAATGCAAACAAATAAGCCTGCATATTAAAGAATATAATACTCCAGAAAAAGTTTACTATTAATTGTCCGCCGTAAACTTTAAGTGCCGTCATCGCCGTTTCAGGGGCTTCATCTCTTTTAAGATACACAATCGCACTGCTTATTCCCATTAACACAAAGAGTATCCCCCATACTACAGGGAATAACCACATAGGCGGTGCTAATGGCGGACGGTTAATGGTATCATACACGTCCATATTGTTTTTTGTAAGCAATGCCGACAAACCTCCCACCGCCAACGCAATGGCAATGGATATTATATAGGGTTTGTATTTTTTCCACATAAATATCACCTCAAGGTTAATTTATGCAGTTTTACCTCATCATATTTATGATTTTTTCAATTTCCAGTTCATCGTTGAATAAAAACTCGTCATAAATCTCATCTATGCCGTCCTCGTTATGCTCAATTTCAACAGAATAAACACGGGCAGCATCAAGAATATCACCACAACCCTCACCCATTGACAGTATTGTCATAACACTTAATGCCATAAGCTTAAGTTTCGCTAACGGGTCGCAGTCAAATATGCTTTGGAGAAAATATCTATGTGTAAAATACACCGCTAATTGTTCACCTTTAATATTATCAATACTGTCAGGATGTTTTGCATTATCAAGCATAGTGTGGAATGTTTCATCCGTTACGGGTAATGTTTTTATAAATTCCACAAAAGGTGTGATATCCTCCCTTTCTCCGTCTATATCATCAGGAGTATATGAGAATAAACTATAATCATTATTGTTAATTCTCTCTCTTAACTCAATTCCGTAGATAAGTGCAAGACGGATACGTTTTAATATATCCCATTCCCTGTGTTGTAAGATTTCAAAAATCTCTTTTCGGACATTATATAGTATGGGAAATAACTCGTCATTGCACTCACCCGTTT
>JAZNVD010000044.1:0-2949 GCA_045592645.1 Candidatus Ornithomonoglobus sp.
CATCCTAATACAAGGCAAGCAGTCCAGGAAACAAGCGGAGTTGTTGCCACATATAATGGAGAGCTTGTTGGATTGTACTTTTTTGCAACAAGCGGAGGTGCGACGGAAGACGTTGAAAATGTATGGGGTTCAAAATACGGGTATCTGCGTTCTGTTGAGGATACTTATGAAAATCCCGAAAAAGCATCGAGATACAATTGGACCGTTACCCTTTCAAAGTCACAGATAGAAGAAAAGCTTATAAATGCAGGTGCTTCTATCGGCTCTCTTAATAAAATAACAATTGACAGCGTTACAGAAACAGGACGAGTTTTAGAGATGACATTTCACGGAACCCAAGGCACATATAGTGTGAAACGTGAAAAAAGCAGGTCAATTCTATCTTTGTATAGCCAAAAATTCTCTATACGCGGTGAGGGAGATGTAAGTATAGTAACAACCTCGGGACAGGCAGGAAACAGTCTTTATGCTCTTTCTGCAAACGGCACCTCTGCAGTGGCAAACTATACTGCAATCGGAAAAAACGGAGAATTGTGTCAAATCAATACTGATACATACGGCTCAGAAAACTATATTATAACTGGTGGCGGATACGGCCACGGAGTAGGTATGAGTCAGTGGGGCGCACGAGGAATGGCGGAAAACGGTTTTACGTACGACCAGATTTTGCATCATTATTTTACGGATATAGAATTGGAGTAACAGATGAACACAGAAGAATTTGACTATTATTTACCTGAAGAAAAAATAGCACAAACCCCCCTTGAGGACAGGACTGCGTCTAAGCTTTTAGTTCTTGACAAAAATACGGGTGAATATCGTGACGAAATTTTTAAAAACATAACATCATTTTTAAAGAAAGGTGATTGTCTTGTTTTAAACAATACACGTGTCATTCCTGCAAGACTTTACGGTGCTAAAAAAGAAAGCGGAGGGGCTATTGAATTTCTTCTTTTGCACAGATATTCCACAGATGAGTGGGAGGTTGCACTAAAACCGGGAAGAAAGGCGAAGCCCGGTGCTGTATTTGAGTTTGGAAATGGAAAGCTTCAGGCTGAAATCATTGAAATTCTTGAAGGCGGAAACAGACGTGTTAAATTTACTTATGACGGCGTTTTTGAAAATGTTTTGGAAGAGCTTGGCGAGATGCCTCTTCCGCATTACATCAAAGAAAAACTCCGTGATAAAGAGCGTTATCAGACCGTTTATTCCAAATATGACGGTAGTGCCGCTGCTCCCACGGCAGGGCTTCATTTCACAAATGAACTGCTGTCAGAAATAGAAAAAATGGGTGTAAAGCTTGCGTACTTGACGCTGCACGTTGGACTTGGAACATTCAGACCTGTAAAGGTAAGCGATGTTACAAAGCACAAGATGCACTCAGAACACTATATAGTGACAGAGGACACTGCCAATATCATAAATGAAACCAAGAAAAACGGAGGCAGAGTAATATGCGTAGGTACTACAAGCTGCAGAACGGTTGAAAGTGCATCGGAGAACGGAAGAATATTTGCAAAAAGCGGAGAGACGGATATTTTTATTTATCCTGGGTATGAGTTTAAAATCACAGATGCCCTTATAACAAACTTCCATTTACCGAAATCAACTCTTGTTATGCTTGTCAGTGCATTGGCAGGAAAAGATAATATTATGAACGCGTATAATCACGCCGTAGACTCCGACTACAGATTTTTCAGCTTCGGCGATGCTATGTTTATACAATAACAAAAATACTGCGAGTGACCTCGCAGTATTTTTATTTAATATATTATATAAATATATTGCATTTATTGCAAAAAAAGTATATAATTATACGGGTATGCATTTTTGAAAGGAGGCGGCAGTATTGGGCATAAAAAATGATAAAAACTTTGAACTTGTATCCCAAAAATTAATACAGTATGGTATTGCCGCTGATGATATAAAAGCATATGTGATAACGGATTTAGCAAAACCAGGTTCCTACGGCAAAACGATTGTTTGTGCTTTAAATGACTCCCTCTGTGTGATTGATGATGGCGGAAGCTTCCTCAAAAAGCCGTACTCGGAAATTATTGATGTTTTTTCTGAAAATTATGTTTCGTCAGGAGAGCTTGTTATTTCCACTGACACGGGAGAGATTTCAGTAGCTCATTTTACATTGTGTGTTTCTGCTGAAATAGAAAGGTTTTCTGCCGTTGTTTTGAAATTGATTAAAGGTGACAATGAAGCTGAAATAAACGAAAATTTTGAAAACAATCCCGATTTTCAGTTTATAAACAAAGGGCGTAAGAAACTGTTTTTCAGAGTATTGTCCTACGTACCCCGATACAAAAAACATCTCATTATGATGGTTTCCATAATCATCTTCACAACGCTTATAAATCTTCTTCCGCCGTACCTTACAGGAACAATTCTTTATGATGAAGTGCTTTCCCAGGGTGGGAGATTTTACGGACATATACTTCCTCTTGTCAGTATTCTGGCAGGGATTACTTTAATAAGCGTTTTACTTGCAGTCTTTCTTGGAAGAGTGGGTGCGGAGCTTTCGGGTAACATCATTTACGACATTAAAACAGAAGTGTTTTCTTCTATGCAAAAGCTTGGAATGAAATTCTTTTCCTCCAAGCGTACGGGAAATCTTATGAACAGAATCAACAGCGACGCATTGGATATTCAGTATTTCCTAAATGACGGACTTCCTCATTTTGTGATTAACGGTGCAACCATTATGGCAGTAGGGCTTTTCCTTTTCATCGTTAACCCTGTGCTGTCTGTTGCAGTGCTCGTTCCCGTTCCGTTAATTGCCCTTATTATAAAAAAATCAACACGTAAGTTTAAAAAACTTAAATGGCATACATGGAGAAAATCCTCCTCTGTGAATTCTCTCATAAACGATAATCTTCAAGGGGTAAGGGTTGTAAAGGCTTTCGGCAAGGAAGAAAGAGAAATACGTCGTTTTAACAC
>JAZNVD010000045.1:0-2899 GCA_045592645.1 Candidatus Ornithomonoglobus sp.
TATTCTCAGGATTATACCGTTACTCTTGCCAGAAGTCCCAGCCTTAAATCTATAACCGTAGTTGACCAGAACGGTGTCGATCAGGCTGCCACAGTTTCCTTTAACAGCAAGATGACAGAGTATGATTACAAGGTGCTTGCATCGGTGACATCTGTTGTCGTCAGTGCAGAAGGACTTGAGGGCGGCTATGAAGTTAAAGTGAACGGAACTGCCGTAGGCGACGGAGTCAGCGTGGATGTGGGCGAAAATACTGAAATCACTGTGTCTGTCAGCGCAAACGGCTATGATACGGTGTATACCCTGAATATATTAAAGGGTGAGGGCAAGGTTCTGTCATTCATCACAGCCAGTGCCGACGTGGAGATACATGTTGAAAACAGCAACGGCGTTGTAATGCCATATGAGAAATTCAAAGAGGGTGCATCGGGCAACCGCTATCAGTACACACTGGTGCCCGGTGAGGTTTACAGCTATGTTGCAACAGCGGGTGAACACTACCACGTTAAGGATGAATTTACCCTTGAAGAGGTTGCAAACAGTACCATTAAGGTTGATGTTACAAGAGAAGATTGGCTGAATGAGCTTTGGCTCGGTACAGGTCAGCAGGCAAACAAAAAGGGAGATCTCTCTATGGACAGTACCTTTGCATCTGCAGACCACAGCTATAAGGTTATAATGGAGGATACAGAGTCTAAGATATATCTGTGGGTAAATGCCGACGCAGATTATACTATCGAGGCAATTTACACCCAGATACACGGAACAAGCCTTTACCACAATGTGGCAAAGACCATTACCCTTACTGCAGGCAGCAAGACGGGTAAACAGCTTACAAGAGTGCTGCTGGCGGAAAATCCTTACGGAAACACTGTTACTATCCGTCTTTCAAAGCAGGAAGGCGGTATGACATATTATCAGGACTACGAGTTGGTCGTTGAAAGACGACTTTCCCTCAAAAACCTTACTGCAGAGTGCGGCGGAAGCGTTGCGGTGCTTATGCAGGAGGATGGAACTGACGGCTACGAGCCGAATGTGCGCAAGTACACTGTAACAGTTCCTATGGCGGCAGAGAGCCTGACACTCTACCCCGTAAGCTATATAAGAGAAACTGTCGGCGGAAGCTTCAACACCTGTTACGGTGATGATACAACAGGCTACCGCGTTGCGGTTGACGGCGTTGACGTAACCGAAGCGGCAGAAGCTGTCATTGAGCTTGACGGAACAATTAATACACAGACAGTTGAAATAAAAGTTACAAACGATAAGGTGCCCGATTTAAGCGAAACTTACATCGTTGATATTCTGAAGTCTCCTCCCGTTGAAGTTACATTTAACTTCACTCCCGAGAATGCGATATTAAGCCTTACAGAGGTAATTTCAGACAGCAGAGTATGGAAAAACGACGGCGCGTATATGCTCTGCGAGGGCTTTACCTACACCTACACGCTGACAAAATACGGCTATGTGGGTCAGCGCGGAACTATCGAAGTTACACGCAACGACGAAAATGCGCTTGTTCTCATCTTGGACGGAACAGAATACATTGTTGAGGAAAAGGGACAGGGCGGTGCTGTGACTATTGACTGGGCGCTGGAAAAGGCTGCAAATAACAGCAGCATCGACACGTCTATAAAGTCTGAATGGTCAGATTTCCGCGGCGGACACAATAACAACGCAGTTACAGATGCACCTATTCCCATAGCTGCAGAGGACAGCACACTTTACTGGGCAAACCAGATAGGTGAGGGCTTTGACTCCAATGCTGTCGGCAGTCCCATAATAGTTGACGGTGATATTATCACCTATGCGGGCAACACAATTTACCGCGTTGACGCTGTCAGCGGTGAAATCCTGGCAACAGGCGAAATGGACCATAAGTCCAGCTTTGCAATTACTCCGCCCGTTTACTATGAGGGCATGGTATTTGTTGCACTTTCAAACGGAACTGTACAGGCGTCTAACGCAGCTACTCTTGAGTCTTTGTGGGTTTACACAGATGCTCTCGGCGGTCAGCCCAACAGCCCCCTGACAGTTAAAAACGGATACCTCTACACAGGCTTCTGGAATCAGGAAACTCAGACGGCAAACTTCATATGCATTTCTGTAACTGATGAAGATCCCGCACAGGAAAAAGAGGCAAAGTGTGAGACATGGTATTACAGCCAGAAGGGCGGCTTCTACTGGGCAGGTGCCTATGTGTCCGATGATTTTGTCATCGTCGGTACAGACGACGGCAAGGCCGGCTATTCAAGCCAGACCTCTCAGCTTCTGCTTTTAGAGCCGCTGACAGGTAAGCTGCTGGACGCATGGACAGGTCTTGACGGCGATATCAGATGCACAGTGGTTTACGACGAGGTCACAAACGCATATTACTTTACATCCAAGGGCGGCACTTTCTACTGCGTACAGGTGGAGAACCTGAAATTTACAAACAAATGGTCGGTTGAGCTTACAAACGGCAAGGGCGGAATACCTATGGGCACCTGTTCACCCTCTGTTTATAACGGTAGAGCATATATCGGCGTGTTGGGTGTGGGACAGTTTTCCGCATATTCGGGACATAATATTACGGTAATTGATCTTGCAAGCCGCAAAACAGCATATCAGGTGAACATGCAGGGTTATCCCCAGACCAGCGGACTTCTCACAACGGCATATGAAGAGGAAAGCGGATATGTTTATATCTATTTCTTCGACAATATGACTCCCGGTAAGCTGCGCGTTATCCGCGATAAGGCGGGGCAGACGGCACCTGACTATACAACAACAGAGGGCAGCTATGATCCAGCTTATGCCCTGTTTACTCCCACGGGAGATCAGGCGGAATACGCTATCTGCAGCCCCATTGTAGATGATTACGGAACTGTTTACTTCAAAAACGACTCCGCACACCTTATGG
>JAZNVD010000046.1:0-3044 GCA_045592645.1 Candidatus Ornithomonoglobus sp.
TGCAGACATTTCTCCGATGTTGACTGCGTGATATACACGGTACCCGAAATATCCTCTCTCAATTTTGAGGGAAGAATTATTCTGCCACGTTCATCAATCTGTCTCTCATACTCGTCTACGAAGCTGACCATATATATCACCGCCTTTCATTGTTTATTTCAATAGTTTATCTTCCGGCAAATCGGAATTTCACTCCACTTTGTGGGTTGGAGAAGCATTTTCTCTCCCATTTACTCCAATTTGCTCCCATTCATATACTATTGTACACCAAAACAATAAAAAACGCAACCCTTTTTTTATATATTTTTCAAATTTTTTTCAAAGAAATAAATATAAATTTCCCTCTTGTAAAATTCGCCAAAAAAGGGTATAATATGTATGATATAAAAAAAGTTACAATACGAAGATATTGTCATTTAAGACATAAAAAAATACAACATATTGTGTTTTTATTAATTATATCATATTATTATCGGTTTGTATACACTTTTTTGAAAATTTTATTTCAAAACGGTTACAAATTTATCATAATTATTACTCATTATTTGGAGGATTTGCACACATGGAAAAAAATGAGCAGAATATTATTGAAATTTTATGTGAAGAGCTCAATATTAAAAAATGGCAGGCAGAAAATGTCATTGGCCTCATTGACGACGGAAACACCGTGCCTTTTATTGCCCGCTACAGAAAAGAGGCAACAGGGGCAATGGATGATATTCAGTTGCGAGATTTTCACAAACGCCTTATGGCACTTCGTTCACTTGAGGAAAAGCGAGCTGATATTATCCGCTTAATTGACGAGCAGGGCAAGCTGACGGACGAATTGCGTGCAGAAATTGAAAATGCAAAGACTGTGTCGGAGCTTAACGACATTTACCGCCCCTACCGTCCCAAGCGTCGGACAAGAGCATCTGTTGCCAAAGAAAAGGGACTTGCTCCTTTAGCGGAAATTCTTCTGGCACAGCTACCTGACACAGACCCCATAGACGAAGCATCAAAGTATATTGATGCAGAAAAGGGTGTTGCAGACATTGATGAAGCACTGGCAGGTGCAATGGATATTATTGCCGAGGACATATCAGACAACGCAGACATACGCAAAGCTTTGCGTGAGAAAACAGAAAAGTTCGGTATTCTTACCACAAAGAATGCAACAGACGAAGAAAGTGTGTACTCTACATATTATGAGTTTTCACAGAAAATCGCAGATGTTCCTCCCCACCGTTTACTTGCCATTAACCGTGGCGAGAAAGAGGGCTTCCTTTCAGTTAAACTGGAAACTGACGAGGATAATATGATTGGTTTTATTATAAGAAAGACCACACCAAAAACTCCTGCACCCACAACACAATACGTTGAGCTTGCAGGTGCAGATGCTTATAAGCGTCTTATCGCACCGTCACTTGCAACAGAGTTGCGTAATGATGCCACAGAACGTGCCGAGGACAGTTCAATTAAAGTATTTGGCAAGAACTTAAACGGACTTCTGATGCAACCTCCCGTTAAGGGTAAACGTGTTATGGGCTTTGATCCGGGATACAGAACAGGCTGTAAGGTAGCAGTAGTTGATGATACGGGTAAGGTTTTGGATACAGGGGTTGTGTACTGCACCCTGCCTAACCACGATAAAGAAAAAGCAGAAAAAATAATTAAAGAGATGCTTATTAGGAACGATGTTGACATTGTTTCAATCGGTAACGGTACTGCTTCAAAAGAATCGGAAATTTTTATTTCCGAGCTCATTAAGACTATGGATAAGAGCATATACTATGTTATGACCAATGAGGCAGGTGCATCTGTTTACAGTGCATCAGAGCTTGCAACTGCAGAGTTCCCCGAATATGATGTGGCATTACGCAGTGCCGTATCAATTGCAAGACGCTTGCAGGACCCCCTGGCAGAGCTTGTTAAGATTGACCCCAAGTCAATCGGTGTGGGACAGTATCAGCACGATATGAACCCCACAAAGCTTTCAACGGAGCTTGGAGGTGTTGTTGAAGATTGCGTTAACCACGTAGGTGTTGACCTGAACACCGCATCACCGTCACTTTTGGGTTATGTTTCAGGTGTCAATAAAACAGTTGCACAGAATATCACCGCATACCGCGAGGAGAACGGTAAATTCAACAAACGTTCCGAGCTTTTAAACGTTCCCAAGCTTGGAAAAAAGGCATTCGAGCAGTGTGCAGGCTTTTTAAGAATATCTGACGGTACAGATTTTCTTGATAATACCTCCGTCCACCCCGAAAGCTACAAGGCAACCCACGCATTACTGAAGGAGCTTAAATATACCGAGGCAGATGTAACAGGCGGTAAGCTTTCCGACATCCGTTCAAGGGTTGAAGCAATCGGCAAAACTACCCTTGCAGAAAAAGTGGGCGTCGGAGAAATGACTTTAAACGATATTATAGAAGCGTTGTTAAAACCGGGCCGTGACCCAAGAGAGGAATTGCCACAGCCTACCCTACGCAAGGATGTTCTTTCAATGGAGGACCTTAAGCCTGATATGGTGCTTACAGGTACAGTCCGCAACGTAATCGACTTTGGCGCATTCGTTGACATCGGCGTTCATCAGGACGGTCTGGTGCATATCTCACAGATTTGCGACCGATTTATAAAGCATCCCTCCGACGCTTTAAAGGTTGGCGATATTGTAAAGGTCAAGGTAATTGAGGTTGACCTTAAAAAGAAACGTATTTCACTTACAATGCGAAACATAGGAGAATGATTATGATAAATAATATTTCCTTTCCCAAACTGGGGCTTGAATTTAATATTAATCCCGTTGCATTCTCAATCTTCGGGAGAGATATTTACTGGTACGCACTTATAATTCTCACAGGCTTTTTGCTTGGTGTGCTTCTTGTGTACCGTGACGCACCCAAACGCGGTCTGTCACGGGATAACGTGATTGACATCGCCCTTTGGGGTATTGTTTCAGGCATCATATGCGCACGAATTTATTATGTGATTTTCTCGAGGGATGAATTTCGTGATGACATCTGGGGCAGATTCAGAATATGGGAGGGCGGAATTGCCAT
>JAZNVD010000047.1:0-8601 GCA_045592645.1 Candidatus Ornithomonoglobus sp.
AGTGCTTCTATAACGGTGCAGTTTTAAGAAAGACTGATGCAGTCCTTGATAATTATGAGATATTGCTTGTAAAAAATGATTTTATTCCGTTCTCGCAGAGTGAAGCAGAAAGCGCAAGGGATACATACCTTAAGAGCAAGCTTTTACTTGAAAAATCGGAAGAAACGATAGAAGCAAAGGATAAGCCGTTATTCAGTTTTAATAAGCTTGATATTGAGAAGAAAATAGATATACCCAAGGTTATATCGGAGGATATGAAGCTTCCCATTGCTCTTATCGGCGGTGGAATAATACTTGGACTGTTTGTTGTATTATTTGTAGTAATGGGAAAAAATGATGACGAGAAATAAAAAATACCACTCGGATGAGTGGTATTTTTTAATGCGTAATGCGTAGTGCGGAATTATGGAAGAAAATCGTTTTACGATTTTCTGTGTAATTCATAAAAATCGTTAAAAAACTCGGGATAGCTTACGGCAACACAATCACTGTCATCAAGGGTTGATGTGCCGTCACAAAGCTGTGCTAAAACCGTCAGGCTCATTGCCATTCTGTGGTCACCATAGGTTTTAAAGTCTGCACCCTTAAGAGGTACGTTACCGTCAATTATCATACCGTCGTGGGTTTCTGTAACGGATGCACCGCACTTGGCAAATTCGTCGCAAACTGCACGGATACGGTTGGTTTCCTTAACCTTCAGCTCCTCTGCGTCTGAAATCACCGTTCTGCCTTCGGCAAAAAGTCCACAAACGGCAATTATGGGCAGCTCGTCAATCAGGCGTGGAATAATATCGCCCGAAATTGTTGTGCCGTGAAGTCTGGATGATTTAACACGGATGTCTGCAACCTTTTCTCCTGCTACTGTGCGTTCATTTAAAAGCGTAATATCTGCGCCCATATCAAGCATTACCTCTAAAATGCCTGTCCTTGTGGGGTTAATTCCCACGTTTTTAATGAGAATATCACTGTCGGGCATAATTGCACCCAGCACTATAAAGAATGCGGCGGATGAAATATCACCGGGAACTGTTATGTCCTGTGGGATAAGTTTTTCTGTCCTGCCAAGGGTTATGTCCTTGCCGTCAACGGTTATATTTGCACCCATTGCTTTTAGCATAAGCTCTGTATGGTCCCGTGAGAGTTCTGTTTCGTGGATTACTGTATCTCCCTCTGCGTAAAGTCCTGCCAATATCAACGCCGTTTTTACCTGCGCAGATGCAACGGTCATCTGGTAGTCCATACCCGTAAGCTTGCTTCCGTGAATTTTTAACGGACAGTATTCGTTTTCGATATTTGCACCCATAAGGGCAAGAGGCTTTGTAACTCTCCCCATAGGACGTTTGCATATTGATGCGTCACCTGTGATTTCGCAGTCGAAATTCTGCCCTGAAAGAATGCCACACAAAAGACGGGTCGTTGTGCCACTGTTACCCGTGTAAAGGGTTTGAGGGGGCTTTTCGAGCCCGTGAAGACCTTTGCCGTGAACGGTTATGATTTCATCTGTAACTTCAATGTCAATTCCCATGGCACGGAAGCAGTCGATAGTCGAAAGACAGTCGGCACCTTTTAAGAAGCCTTTTATATTAGTTGTACCCTCTGCAAGAGCACCGAGCATTACTGCACGATGAGAAATTGATTTATCACCGGGAACTGTTATCTCACCCTTTGCGTGAGGTATTTTTTTTATTTCCATATTTTTTACCTTCTGTAAGAATTTTTGTATAAATGAATTATAACACAAATATTTATGTAATACAAGGGGCGGTGTTTAATTTGAAAAATTCTTTGGTTACGGGTGCAGTAATACTTATGATTGCCAATACTGTTTCAAAGGTGTTGGGTGCTATACTTAAAATTCCTTTGACATATATAATCCACGAGGAGGGTATGGCAGTATATAACACTGCCTATTCTGTTTATGTAATGGCATTGTCTTTGTCAACCTCGGGAATACCTTTTGCGGTAACTAAAGTAGTCGCAGGAGAAAAGGCAAAGGGGATGAAGGAAAGAGCAAAGGGTACGGTAATTGCAGCAGTTATAATTCTATCTGTTATCGGTATTGCCGTGTCTTTTGCAATGTACTTTGGTGCGGAATTTTTTGCTCTGGCAATGAAAGAGCCCCGTGCGTTATGGGCTATCCGTGCAATATCGCCCTCTGTTGCACTTGTGGCAATGGGTGCGGCGTTTAAAAGTGGGTTTCAGGGTGAAAGCAATATGATACCCACTGCAGCATCTCAATGTATAGAGGCCGTAACAAAGCTTGTTGCAGGGTATTTTCTCGCCCTTTTCCTTGCCAACCTCGGCCGTGAACGCGCCGCCGCAGGCGCTACGGCAGGCGTAAGCATAGGTGAGGCGGTGGCGACACTTATTCTTGCCTTGTGGTATCTCATTTCCAAAAAGAAAATAAATGTTAAAACAGACGGCGTAAGTAAAGATATAATGGATATTGCCATACCCATATGGGGATTGTCTGTTATAACCTCGGCACTTGCCGTTGCCGACACATCACTCCTTCGGTGGGGGCTTATCAGAAGCGGATTAAGTGAGGCGGAAGCACGGTATCTCTACGGTGCGTATTCAGGGTACGCTATGACAGTTTTAAACCTGCCTGTGGGGTTGCTTGCGACATTGGGTGTCAGCGTTGTACCTATAGTTTCAGGGGCAACGGCAGTGGATAATATGCTACGGGTGCGAAGCGTCACAAAAAAAGGTCTGGCAGTAGCTTTTGCGGGAGGGCTTGGCGCTACGGTGTGTCTTGCGTTTTTTGGTGAAGCCATACTTGATTTGTTATTTAACAACACCGCAAGCTCGAAGATGTTATTACTTGCTACACCGTCAGTTATGTTTATTTGTCTTATGCAGTTTACGGGGGCTGTTTTGCAAGCAATGGGGAAAATGGGATGTGTTTTTATATCTGCAGTTGTTGCGGGGGTCATAAAGCTTCTGTCGGAGATATTCCTTGTATCACAACCAGGAATTAATATTTACGGTGCACCAATCGGCTCGGATATTGCATATTTAATCGGAATGGGAATGAACCTGGTATTTCTGTGGCACTATACAAAAAAAGACAACCTTATGTGAGTTATCCTCAAGGATAACTCACAATGAAATTCACCTTCCGGTGAGTGAAATGCCTGACGGCGTGAAATTCGCCTATGGCAAATTGTAATTAAATAGCAAAACTGCACTTTGAGAAGTGTGGTTTTTTCATAAATGTCTGACTTGTCGAATATTTCATCACGAAGTAATTTCGATGAGAGTTTATCCCTTGGATGAACTATCTTGATGTATAAGGTTGTCTTTTTTTGAAAAATGTGATAGAATAGTGATTAAAGAGAGGATATTGTGAGGGGAAATTGAACATATGGGAAGATTTGACGGAGTGTTGATATGTACAGACCTTGACGGAACACTGTTACGGAATGACAAAACAATATCACACACAAATATAGAAGCAATAGAGTATTTTAAACAAAAGGGCGGATTGTTTACCTTTGTGACAGGAAGAATGCCGAATTTTGTTGATGATATTGCACAGCAGGTTAAGCCCAATGCGCCTATTGGTTGTGTTAATGGCGGTGGTCTGTATGATTACAGAAGCAAGAAGTATCTTTGGACAAGCGTTATGCCGGACGGCGTTATGGATATGATTAAATGTATTGACGATAATTTTCCTACAGCAGGCATACAAGTCTGTACCTTTGGAAAGTCGTACTTCAGTAAAGATAATATCACAATGAAGAAGTTCAGAGAAGTAACAAAGGCAGAGAACCTTGTATGTCATTATACGGAGGTTAAAGACCCCATTGCAAAGATAATTTTTGGCACAGAAAGTGATGAAGAAATTTTAAAAATCAAGGAAGCACTTGACACTCATCCCCTTGCAGGCAGATTTGATTTTATACGTTCTGAACGCACACTGTACGAAATTTTGCCGAAGGGTATCTGTAAGGGAACATCTATAATAAAAATATGTGACCATATGAACATAGACTCAAACAAAACAATTGCACTTGGTGATTACAATAACGACATTTCTATGTTTAATGCTGCGAAGACAGGTATTGCTGTTTCAAATGCGTGCCCTGAAGCTCTGGAAGCTGCAGACTATATAACAGTAAGTAATGAAGAGGATGCAGTGGCACAAGTGATTTATGATTTGGAAAAAGGAAAATTTTTATGAATAAACATATTAAATATAATATCAGAAAAATGCGGTCGGAGGATAATCCATCCGTTGCAAAGCTTATAAGGGACAACCTGGAACAATACGGTCTTGATATTCCCGGGACGGTGTATTTTGATTCTGTGGTTGATAATATTTATGAGGCGTATTCGGGCAGTGATAAACGGGGCTATTATGTACTTACAGATGAAAATGACCGTGTAACAGGCGGAATCGGCTTTGACAGATTTGAACATTTTTCAGATTGTGCAGAGCTGCAGAAGCTGTATCTTGCAGATTCCGTCAAGGGCTTTGGATTGGGGTATGTGCTTGTAAGCTTTATTGAGGATAAAATGAAAGAGGCAGGGTACAGGGCATCATACCTTGAAACACATAAAAATCTTCAGGCGGCAATGCACATTTACGAAAAAAGCGGATATAACCTTATAGACAGACCAAAAGAGGTTGCTCACGGAGCAATGACGCATTTTTACTATAAAGAACTTTATTAATTTAAGCGAGAGGTGATATAAATGGAATTAAAAGATAAATACACAATAGAAGACTTAAGGGAGATTATGATTCGTCTGCGACAGCCCGACGGTTGTCCGTGGGACAGAGTACAGACTCATCAGTCAATCAAGAAAAGTATGATTGAAGAAACCTACGAGGCTATTGATGCTCTTGATATGGGCGACGACAAGGCTTTTGCAAATGAATTGGGTGATGTTTTGCTGCAGGTGATTTTTCATTCCCAGATTGCTGATGAGAGAGGTGCGTTCAACTTTGACGATGTGGTAAAAGAGATTTGCACCAAGCTTATAACACGCCATACTCACGTGTTCGGTGAGGATAATGCAGGGGATGCCGATGAGGCACTTACCAACTGGGAAAAGAATAAGAAGAAGGAAAAGAAGATTGAAACATATACGGGAGTATTAAGTGATGTTCCCAGGTATCTCCCTGCCCTTATGCGTGCGGAGAAGGTACAGAAAAAAGCCAAAGGCTTTGGCTTTGACTGGGATGATATTGAACCCGTTTATGATAAGGTTTATGAAGAGATAGACGAGGTTAAGGAAGCGTATAAATCAGGGAACGAGGAGGATGTCCGTGAGGAGTACGGCGACCTGCTTTTTGCTGTTGTAAATCTGGGCAGATTTTTAGGCACAGACTCTGAAACAGCTCTCACGGGAGCAACCAACAAATTTATTTTAAGGTTTGCACAGATGGAGAAGCTTGCCCAGGAAAAGGGGCTTGATATGGGAAAAATGGACCTTGAGGCGTTAGATAACCTTTGGAATTGTGTAAAATCACTATAAAAAGCCGTTTTTTTTGGTTAAAACATAAAAATATTGACACAATGTATTGACAAAACAAGCTTTTTGTACTAAAATAAAAGTGTATTGAGGCAACCAAAAGTTGCCCGAAAATATAATTTTATAGGAGGAAATACACATGAACAAGCATGAATTAGTTTCAGCTATCGCTCAGAGCGCAGAGCTATCAAAGAAGGATGCTGAGAAGGCTCTTGCAGCTACAATCAACGCTATCTCAAAGGCTCTTGCAGAGGGTGACAAGGTTCAGGTTGTTGGCTTTGGTACATTCGAGGTTAGAGAGAGAGCAGCAAGACAGGGCAAGAACCCCAGAACAGGCGAAGTTATCAACATTGCAGCTACTAAGGTTCCTGCATTCAAGGCTGGTAAGGCTTTGAAGGACGTTGTAAACGGCTAATCTTTAATAATCGTAATTTTAAGGGACGAGCTTTGCTCGTCCTTATTGCGTTTATGATTTAACGGAGGAAATTATGAGAATAGATAAATATTTAAAAGTGTCACGACTTATAAAGCGTCGTTCTGTTGCAAACGAAGCCTGCGACAGCGGTCGTGTTGCCGTTAACGGAAAACCCGTCAAGGCATCTTATGATGTAAAGGTGGGGGATGTGATTGAAATAACTCTGGGCGAACGTGTTATGAAATATGAGGTCACAGATATTCTTGAACACGTATTAAAGGGTGACGCCAAAAGCTTGTATAAGCCTTTGTAATGTTCTAAAGGCAGTACCTGTAAAATAGAATGTATTATTATAAACTGTTTTATGGAGGTACGCTATGGCAAAGGCAACAGAAACCCAGAAGGAACATTTACTTGAGCTTAAAAACAGACGTGAAATGTCACTTACAGGTGTAAGTGAGGTTGTTAACTTTTCAGATAATCTGGTAACATTGAGAACCTCCTGCGGAGATTTGACGGTGAGGGGTGAGGGTCTTGCAATGGGCAGGCTCAACACCGATACGGGTGAACTTTATATAAAGGGTACAGTATCCATTCTCCGCTATAGTAAGACAAAGGGCAAAAACCGTCTGAAGGGGCTTTTAAAATGACGCCGGAAGCAGTTTCCCTGATTTTGTCCGCAGGGTGCGGAGCTATAGCCATCATTTTGCTTGGCATCAGAAATGCAATCCATGGTGGGATGCTTATTAATATCCTGGCAGATATTCTGTGGTGGCTTGTATCTCTGGGACTGTTTGTGCTTTGTATGTGGGAAACAGTGGATTTCAGGGTGAGGTTTTTTCATATTATAGGTTTCGGCACAGGTGCAGTACTTGCTTATTTTACAGTGAGTCGAATTGTGACTGTTTTTGCAGGGTGGCTTTTTAGGGTTATTTTCAAAATACTCTTGACACCGTGGGCTTTTTTGTATAAAATAGTAATAGTACTCATTAGTAAGGTAGTTGGTTCTAATTCAAGAAAGGTGGCCGAAAATGATTCGCCGAAAAGACAAGATTGTTGAATTTTTCTTAGAGAACAAAAGAAGAATAATTATTACAGTCGTGGCAATTGCATCAAGCTGGATGGTTATCAAGGGTCTGATGCAAATACCCACTATTGAAGAGAACAGAGCAGAGCTTGCTCAGGTCGAGGAAGCTATAGAGAACGAAAAGAACCGTCAGAACGAGATTGACGATTTAGCTACAAAGGTTAATTCAGACGAATACATAAAAAGAATTGCATCGGAGAAGCTTGGACTTGTCAAGAGTAATGCAATTATATTTTATGATGTTTCTGACGAAGATTAAGAAGGATAATAACATATCCGTTAATAAAAAACTGACTGCGGATAAAATCCTGTGATTTTATCCGCTTTTTATTGGAAAGAGTGGTTGTGTGGAAAGTTTAAGGGGAAAGGATTTCTGGCATCGGAGAGGATTGCCGTGGCTGGGTGCGGTTATTGTCGCAATTATATGCCTTATGGTTTTATATTGCGGTGAGAATGTCGGACTCAGTGACAACGGTGATTTCCGACGTGTACTTCTGATGAATAATATCGAGTACAAAGACGATACAGATAAGTATTATCTTTTCAAAGAAGATTATACAATGCACCTTGAAAATGAAGACAGTCTTGGTGATGCAATTTCCTCTGCATGGGCAACCAATGAAAATGAGGAGATATATAAGTCGCCACATTTTCTGTTTGTAAGAGTCAGCAAGGTTTTAAATGTCCTCGGCAACGCTGTTACGGGCAATCCTTTAAGCGATTACAGTCTGTTCTGGCTTGCAATTCTTTATATAATTATGCTTTGTGTTGCAGGCTGGTGTATTTTTGATTTCTTCGCAGAGTCCAGACTGCGGGTACAGCTTGCCGTTATGGCAGTGTATTTGTTTGTATTCTGTGATGCAGGGTATCTTTTGTATTTTAATTCATTCTACGGTGAGCCGTTGCAGTATGTTTCGCTTCTGATGCTTATTGCAACAGGTATGCTTATATACAAAAGACCGAGTGTTCCCAAGGTTGTGGCATTTTTTGTGGCGTTGTATTTCTTTGCAGGGGCAAAGCTTGCCAATATCCCGTATTCGCTTATGGTTGCACTTCTTGCCATTCTTATGGTTATTATGCGTAAAGATAAGCGGTATAAGATTGGTGTAATAGTATCGGTTGTACTTTGTATTGTAAATATTGTTTCACTTTATGTGCAAATTCCTGACTGGATGGATGAGGATACAACTTACCAGTCGGTGTTCTTCGGATTGCTTAAAAACAGTGAAACCCCCGAAAAAGATTTAGAAGAGCTGGGAGTTGACCCCAAGTATGCAGTTTTAAGCGGTACTCATGCCTATATGGAGGAGGACGAGTATCCCATAGATATCAAGACGGAGGAATTTCATAAGGATTTCTACGAAAAGGTAAATAAATTTGATATTGCGTTTTTTTACTTAAAGCACCCCGTAAGGTTTATTGGTGAGCTTAACCACGCAATAGAAAATTCGGCATATATACGTCCGCCAAGCGTAGGTAACTCTGTTGATACCCCAATGGAAATGACAGACCGCTACAGTGGGTGGTCGAATGCGAGAGTTGCATTGAAGTTCTTATATGAGCCGTGGTTTATATATGTTTTGTTCCTTGGCATAACTCTATATATGATATTTAT
>JAZNVD010000048.1:0-5458 GCA_045592645.1 Candidatus Ornithomonoglobus sp.
AAAGGAAAACAGAGTTATATTAGGGGATAACGGAGATTTATTTAAAAAAGAGCTTACAGCGGATAATATAAACTTTATAACCTGTGATAAGCTTAATGCCCCCATAAAATGTGAGGCAAAGGTAAGATATTCCCAGTTACAGCAGAGTGCAACAGTCTGGCAGACAGGAGAGAATGAGATACGGGTGGAGTTTGACGAGCCACAACGTGCCATAACCCCCGGACAGGCGGTAGTACTTTATGACGGTGACACCGTTATCGGTGGCGGAACAATAATCTGAGGAGATAGAAATGTCGGATATATTTGAAAGAACACGAATGCTTTTAGGCGATGATGCCGTGGAAAAACTCAATAATTCCCGTGTTGCTGTGTTTGGTGTCGGCGGTGTCGGCGGATACGTTGTAGAGGCCCTTGCCCGTTCAGGTGTTGGTGAGCTTGATGTCTTTGACAAGGACACCGTATCGGTGTCAAATATTAACCGACAGATAATTGCAACGCAATCTACCGTCGGAATGTCCAAGGTGGAGGCTATAAAGGCACGTGTAGCGGAGATTAATCCTCAATGTGCGGTACACACTCACGAGGTTTTTTATATGCCTGAAAATGCGGATAATTACGACTTTTCGGAGTATGATTATATTGTAGATGCCATTGACACAGTGACGGCAAAGATAGAGATAATAAAGCGTGCAAAGGAAAAAGATATACCCGTTATAAGTTCAATGGGAACGGGGAACAAGCTTGACCCAACGAGATTAGAGGTAGCAGATATTTCGAAAACGGAGGTCTGCCCCTTGGCAAGGGTAATGCGACGTGAACTTCGTAACCGTGGAATAAATCACTTAAAGGTGGTATATTCAAAGGAAGAGCCACAAAAGACCAAAGTTGAGGAGAACGGCAAAGCAGTTCCGGGCTCTGTGGCATTTGTCCCGTCAGTTGCAGGGCTTATAATCGCAGGGGAAGTTATAAAAGATTTGATTAAATAAAAGTTCAGGAGACGATTTGATGACTAAGGCAGAGAAATTTAAAAGTTATATAAATGGCAGGAATGTAACGGTTATAGGTATCGGTATATCGAACCTGCCCTTAATTAAGTATCTGGTATCGGCAGGTGCCAATGTTACTGCCTGTGATATTCACGACAGTGAGTGGTTGGGGGATAACTATACCGTTTGCCGTGATTTAGGTGTAAAAACCGTTCTTGGCGAGGGTTATCTTGATAATTTAACCGACCCCATTATTATTAAAACACCTGGTATGCGTTACGATGTACCACAGCTTAAAAAGGCAGTGGAAAATGGTGCAGTTTTAACATCGGAGATGGAGATATTTTTTGTACTGTGCGCATCGCATATTATAGGCGTAACAGGCTCTGACGGAAAGACAACAACCACAAGCCTTATCCACAAAATGCTGACGGATAATGGCTATAAAACGTGGCTTGGCGGTAATATCGGTAATCCCTTGTTATCCTTTGTTGATGAAATGACAGAGGATGATTATGTAGTATTGGAGTTATCCTCATTTCAGCTTCATACAATGAAGAAATCACCCGAGATTGCAGTTATAACCAACCTTAGTCCCAACCACCTTGACTGGCACACGGACTATCAGGAGTATATTGATGCAAAAACAAATATTTATAAAGGAATGTCAAAGGATAACTGCCTTGTTTTAAATGCCGACAATGCCGACAGTATGGGGCTTTTACCCATAGATAACTGTGATGTTAAAACATTCTCCCGCCGTGGTGATGGATATACAAAGCTTTCGGGGGACACAATAATATGTGATGGTGAGAGTGTTCTGAACATCGGGGACATAAAAATTTCCGGTATGCACAATGTTGAGAACTATATGGCGGCAATCAGTGCCGTAAGGGGACTTGTATTGGATGAGGTGATTGTAAACACTGCAAAAACCTTTGGCGGTGTGGCGCACAGAATTGAGCTTGTGCGTACTTACAAGGGTGTCAGATACTATAACAGTTCAATTGACAGTAGCCCCAACAGAACTATAAATACCCTTAATGTATTCCCCGAAAAGGTAATAATGATTTCGGGCGGTAAGGACAAGGGTATTCCTTATGATGAAATAGGAGAGCCTATTGCCGACAATGTAAAGACACTTATCCTTATCGGTGCAACGGCAGGCAAGATAGAGGAAGCCTTAAAGGCAACGGGAAGGGCAGACGAGGTAAAGGTAATTCACGTTTCAACCTACCCCGAGGCGGTTAATACTGCCTGCAATGAGGCAACTGACGGGGATGTGGTATTGCTTTCCCCTGCGTCAACAAGTTTTGATATGTTCCGTAACTTTGAAGAGAGAGGAAACCTGTTCAAAAAGCTTGTAATGGAATTAGACTAAAAGAAAGGTCTTCGGTAAAATGCGAAAGCTGTTAAGACAATTAAGTGATATGCGTGGCATATCAGGTTTTGAAAGCAGAATAAATGATAAGGTCAGGGAAATAATGGCACCTTACTGTGACGAGGTTAAAATTGATGCATTAGGCTCTGTAATCGGCGTTAAAAGGTGCGGTAAGGAAAACGCCCCCCGTGTTATGATTGAGGCACATATGGACGAAATCGGACTTATTGTGACATCAATTACTGATGAGGGGTTTGTGACCTTTACAAATGTTGGCGGTGTGGATAACAGAATTCTGCCGTCATTGGAGGTCACTATCCACGGCAGGGAGGATGTCTGGGGTGTTATAGGTATGCCACCCATAACCGAGGGTGACCCTGATAAAAGCTATAAGGCAACAGAGCTTGCCGTTGATACGGGACTTGATGTTGATAAGTTAAAAAAACTTGTCCGTGTAGGCGACAGTATCACCTTTAAGCAGTCGGTTGGCAAGCTTGGCACAAATCAGTTCTCGTCAAAAACAATGGATGACCGTGCAAGCCTTTGTGCCATAATTGAGGTAATGAAAAACCTGCAGGGTTGTGACCTTAACTGTGATGTGTACTGTGTTGGTGCAGTTCAGGAGGAGGTAGGATGTCGTGGCGGTAAGACAACGGCTTACGGTATTAATCCTACAATGGCAATTGCCATAGATGTAACCCACGGCGTAACTCCCGACAATTCCGACAATGCCCTTGAGGTGGGCTCGGGAACTGCAATGAGCAAAGGCCCTAATATTCACCCGAAGCTTGTTTCCAGATTAGAGGAAACTGCAAAGAAGCATAAGATTAAGTATAACATTGAAATTGACGGAGGTGCAACAGGTACGGACGCGTGGGAAATTCAGGTTGCAGGTGACGGTGTACCCACGGCATTGATGTCAATTCCCTTAAAATATATGCACACATCTGTTGAAACCCTTGATATGCGTGATTTGAAAGCTACGGCACAGGTTATAACAGAGTTTATAAAAGATATGGAGGTGGACACAGAGTGGTTGAAGCAATATTAACTTTAAGCCAGCTGTCCGCCGTGTCAGGTGCGGAGGACAGTGTAAGAGCATACCTTGTGCCAAAGATACAAAAGCTCTGTGATAAAATTGAAATCGATACAATAGGCAATATTATTGCCTTAAAAAAGGGTAAGGACAGCAGTAAAAAGGTAATGATTGCCACTCATATTGATGAGGTCGGTTTTATTGTAAGCGATATTACGGAAAAGGGCTTTATAAAGTTCAAGTCTGTTGGTATAATTGACCCACGCACCCTTGTTTCAAAGACTGTTTTAATCGGTGACAAGACAGAGGGTGTAATCGGTATGAAAGCCATTCATCTCCAGAGAAAAGAGGAGAGAGAGGCAACAGTAAAGGTAAAAGATTTGTACATTGATATTGGTGAAACCTCAAGGAAAGGTGCTGAAAAGAAAGTAACCCTTGGTGAGAGAATAACATTCTTAACAGAGTGTGCGGTAAAGGGTGATATTATTAAGGGCAAGGCTCTGGACCGTGTGGGATGTTTATCACTGATAAAAACAATGGAAACAGAGCCGCAGTATGACACATATTATGTGTTCTGTGCCCAACGCCACACGGAGGCGGCGGTTATGGGCAGAGGCTTAAGGGTTGCAACCCACAGAATTGACCCCGATTTTGTCCTTGTTATAAACGCAGTCAATGCCAATGATTTTATGGAGGCATCGCTTCCCTCGGCACGTTTGGGCTGTGGTGCGGTAATTGAATATATGGACAGAACTGCATTAGGTGATGTTGAATTTACAAAAATAATAGAGGATATTGCCGAAAGGCACAATATAAAGTATCAGAGAAAAACATCAGCCTACGGTGCATCACAGGCAGGTGCAGTTGAAACGTCTGCAACAGGCTGTAAAACTGCGGTGGTATCAATTCCTTTAAGATACGCCAACACCCCCGTGGGAATTATGAATATTAATGATATAAAGAATGTGACAGAATTAGTCTCTCAATTTATAAAGGAAAGGGATGTGATATAAATGGAATTGCTTAAAAAGCTGACAGAATTTGATGCACCCTCATCCCGTGAAAGGGAATTATGTGAGTTTATTGCCAAAAGGTCAGAGGAAATGGGTTTTGAAGTTAATTATGACGGCCTGGGCTCGGTAATCGCCCATAAAAAGGGCAAGGGTAAAAAGCTTATGGTTGCTGCCCATGTAGACGAGATTGGTATAATTGTAAACTACATTGACGATAAAGGCTTTATACGTTTCGGTGCAGTTGGTGGTTTACAGGTTAAAGAGATTGCAAAACGCCGTGTTAAGTTTTCAAACGGCACAGTCGGCGTAATTGCCTGCGACGGCAATGCGGAAAAACCTGAAATTGCCAAAATGTATATTGACATTGGCGTAAAAACAAAAGCAGATGCGGAAAAGCTTGTAGCAGTAGGCGATACTGCTACCTTTACGGGTGAATTTGCTGTATCAGGTGACACTGTAATCTCAAAGGCTCTCGATGATAGAGCAGGGTGCTATATTGTATTAAAGGCAATGGAGAATATAAAAGAAAGTAACAACGACTTGTACTTCGTGTTTACCACCCAGGAGGAGGTAGGATTAAGGGGTGCAAAGACCTCGGCGTTCTCTGTAAAACCTGATTATGCAATAGCAGTTGATGTAACTGGCACAGGTGACACTCCCGATGCACCTAAAATGGATGTAAGAATGGGTGAGGGATGTGCCATTAAGGTAATGGACCGTTCTGTTATGTGTAACACGGAAGTGGTGGAAGCTTTGAGAAGCCTTGCAGAAAAGGACGCCATACCCTACACAAATGAGATTTTAACCTTTGGCGGTACAGATGCAGGAGCAATTGCCCTTACGGGTGCAGGTGTAAAAGCAGGAGGAATTTCCATTCCCGTAAGATATATTCACTCACCCTCGGAAATGGCAAGCGTAAAGGATATTAAGGCTTGTATAGATTTGTTAACAAAAGCCTGTGAATATAACTGGTAAGAAATTCAGCAATCAATTTGTTAAATTCTCACAAATTGATTGCTTTTTTGTTGCTTTTATGGTATGA
>JAZNVD010000049.1:0-10708 GCA_045592645.1 Candidatus Ornithomonoglobus sp.
AATATATCACCGAAAATGTCGCCAAAGTCACCCATATCAAAGCCGCCGAAACCGCCGCCGCCAAAACCTGCATTGCCGTCAACGCCCGCATGACCGAACTGGTCATAACGCTGACGCTTTTCGTCATCGGACAAAACCTGATATGCCTCGTTAACTTCCTTGAAGTTCTCCTCCGCTGTTTTATCTCCGGGGTTAAGGTCAGGGTGATATTTTTTGCTCATTTTACGGAAAGCTTTCTTAATCTCATCGCCCGTGGCACCCTTATTGACACCAAGGACCTCATAATAATCACGTTTTTCCGCCATTTTTCTTTTCACCTGCCAATGGATATATTATACAACATAAATGGTCTGTTGTAAATAGTCAATTTTACAAAGATAGGCGGAATAATGCCTTTATTCCGCCTTTCTTTAATTTTAGTTTCATTTATAGTTCGCAAAAACGGTCTGCGCTAAAACCTTGATTTTAGATGCAGAATGAATGAAACTCGGTAAAACGCAGTTTTACCTTACCCGACGGCGTATACTTATACTCCGAGGGTGAGTTTCATTTATAGTTCGCAAGAACGGTCTGCGCTAAAATTAGTTGTTCTCGTCTACTTCTCTATAGTCGGCATCATATACATTAGGATCTCCACCCTGTGCACCCATATTTGGATCTGCACCCATATTGGGGTCAAAGCCCTGTGCACCGTTGGGGTTAGCCTGCTGATACATCTTCTCTGACATCTGATAGAACTTCTGTGTAAGACCTTCCATAGCTGTCTTGATAGCCTCTGTATCCTCACCCTTAAGAGCTTCCTTAACCTTGTCGATTTCTGCAGTGATTTCTGCCTTCTCGTCCTCTGATACTTTATCACCAAGCTCATTAAGAGTCTTTTCGCACTGGAATACCATTGATTCTGCACCATTACGTGTTTCAACTTCTTCCTTACGCTTCTTATCCTCTTCTGCGTACTGCTCGGCTTCCTTAACTGCCTTCTCAATATCTTCCTCACTTAAGTTGGATGATGCAGTAATTGTAATCTTCTGCTCGTTGCCTGTGCCCAAATCTTTTGCTGTAACATTAACAATACCGTTGGCATCAATATCAAATGTAACCTCAATCTGGGGCACACCACGGGGAGCAGGTGCAATACCTGTAAGATTAAATCTGCCCAATGTCTTGTTGTACTGTGCCATCTCACGTTCACCCTGAAGTACGTGGATTTCAACCTGTGTCTGACCGTCAGCGGCAGTTGAGAATACCTGTGACTTTGATGTGGGTATAGTTGTATTTCTCTCAATCAGCTTTGTACAAACACCGCCAAGTGTTTCAATACCAAGTGAAAGAGGTGTAACATCAAGAAGAAGTACGCCTGTTTCCTCACCGCCAAGCACACCTGCCTGACGTGCAGCACCAACTGCCACACATTCGTCAGGGTTAATACCCTTATGAGGCTCCTTGCCCATTTCCTTCTTAACCGCTTCCTGAACAGCAGGTATTCTTGATGAACCACCAACAAGCAATACCTCGTCAATCTGTGAGGGCTGAAGGTTTGCATCACGCATAGCATTTCTGATGCTTACAAGTGTTCTGTCAACAAGTGAAGCTGTCAGCTCCTCAAACTTAGCACGAGTTAATGTAATATCAAGGTTCTTGGGGCCTGATGCGTCAACCGCAATAAAGGGAAGACTGATTGCAGATGTTGTTGTAGCTGAAAGCTCAATCTTTGACTTCTCTGCAGCTTCCTTTAATCTCTGCATTGCCATCTTATCGTTTGTCAGGTCAATGCCGTCAGTTTCCTTGAATGTCTTTACAAGGTAATCAATAATTGCCTGGTCAAAATCATCACCGCCAAGGTGTGTATCACCGTTAGTTGAAAGCACCTCAAATACGCCGTCAGCAATCTCAAGAATTGAAACGTCAAAAGTACCGCCGCCAAGGTCATATACCATAACAGTCTTATCCATATCTGTCATACCGTAAGCCAATGCAGCTGCTGTAGGCTCGTTGATTATACGCAATACCTCAAGTCCTGCAATCTTACCTGCGTCCTTTGTAGCCTGACGCTGTGAATCGTTAAAGTATGCAGGAACAGTAATAACTGCCTGTGTTACGGGCTCGCCAAGATAAGCCTCTGCATCACTCTTCAGCTTTGAAAGTATCATTGCAGAAATCTCCTGGGGAGTATATGCCTTGCCGTCAATTGTAACCTTCTCTGTTGTACCCATTTTTCTCTTGATTGACATAATTGTACGGTCAGCATTTGTTACTGCCTGACGCTTTGCAACCTGACCTACTATTCTCTCGCCATCCTTCTGGAATGCCACAACAGACGGTGTAGTTCTTGCACCCTCTGAATTTGTGATAACATTAGGGCTACCACCCTCCATAACAGCAACACAGCTGTTTGTTGTACCTAAGTCAATACCAATAATCTTTCCCATTTTTATTTTCCTCCTGATTTTAATTTGCTACTTTTACCATACTGTGGCGAACAACACGTTCACCCTTATAAATATACCCACGCATAAGGTCCTCGACAACCGTATTCTCGCCGACTTCCTCATCCTCCACGTGCATAACTGCATTGTGGAAATTAGGGTCAAACTGCTCGCCCTCTGCCTTTATGGGAGTAACGCCCAGTTTATCCAGACAGTCATTAAACTGCTTCATTACCATTTCAATTCCTTCTTTGAATTTAACGGCATCTTCCGACTTGACTTCTGTTTTCAATGCCCTTTCCAGATTATCACCAATGGGCAAAATTTCTGCCGCCGCATCAACCGTAGCATCTGCATAACGTGCAAACTTTTCCTTCTGTGTTCTGTTCTGGTAATTGGAAAACTCTGCCATAAGTCTTAAGTATTTATCATTAAGCTCATCGAGTTGCTTCTGTAACTCTTCTTCTTTTGATAGTTCAGGCTCTTTTTCGGGAGCCTCGGGAGTTTCAAGAACCTCCTCGATGTTCTCTTTCTTTTCACTCATCTTTTCTCCTCCTTTCTTATCTGTCATCCTCAGTAATGTAACCGAATAACTTATCTATCTCCTGAGATATTAAATCAAGACTGGCAAAAACCTGTGAATAATTCATTCTCTTCGGTCCTATAACGCCAAGCTTTCCCACATTCTTACCGTCAAGGGAATAGTTAACGGTAACAAGGGAGCAGTCCTTTAATATTTCAGGCTCGTTTTCTGTTCCTATCATAGCACGGACTCCGTCTGAATCTGTTCCTGCAATTAACTGCTTAAGGCTCTTTTTATCCTCAAGGAAATTAAAAATCTCACGTGCTTTATTAACATCACTGTATTCGGGGTATTTCAAGATTGACTTTGCATTCTCAACAAAGATTTCACTCTCATCCAGCTCCCCGATACATTCATATACAAAATTAAGTACTTTTATAATAACACGTTCATCTATATTTAATTTTTCAGTGCATTCCGTCTCAATGTCACGTATGGTATCATAACCTATCTCATCTGCTGTCTTTCCGATAAGTCGATTATTCAAAATCCCGGCAAAGTCTGTGCAATCTTTTTGCGTCAACCTTACTTTAATAACTCTGTTATTAACTCTTGATGTTACAATAATAAGCATCACTGTATCATCAGCAATAGAAACTAAATCAAGTTTCTTTATATCAACTCTCTCACCTATGGGTGATGTAATTACAGTAGTGTAATCTGTTAACGCTGCTGCCATTAAACCTGCTTTAAGAATTGTCCTGTCAAGGCGGCTTATACGTCCTGCCAGTTCTTCCTGCAACTGTTCAATGGTCTCAACACCCATTTTATAACGACGCATAAGTGAATTAACATAGAAACGGTAGCCCGCATCAGTAGGAATACGTCCCGCAGATGTGTGGGGTTGAATAAGGTATCCCATCTCCTCAAGGTCTGCCATTTCGTTACGAATAGTGGCAGAGGATAACCCAAGCTCATTCTTTTTCGAAATAGCACGGGAACCGACCGGCTCGGCAGAAGAAATATATTCATCAACTATAGCTTGCAGAATAAGTTTTTTTCTGTCATTAAGCTCCATTATATCTGCCTCCCCTCCCGTTTTTCACTCTTTGTTAGCACTCAACCCCATTGAGTGCTAACAACATAATATAAGATACCACTTTTCCCCTTGGATGTCAAGTATTTTATACCAATTTTAATATTTTATTCATAAATTGTTTTTCATATATCAAAAAAAGAGAGCCGAAGCTCTCTTTTCTTGTTTTACACATTAATTATGCAAGACCTGCTGCCTTTAAGCCAATGTATACTGCAAAAAGAACAACTGATACCCACATAACTGCTGAAATATCCTTTGCCTTACCTGAAAGAAGCTTAAGGATAACCCATGCAAGCATACCAAACATAATACCGTTTGCAATTGAATATGTCAAAGGCATCATAACGATTGCAAGGAATGCACCGATTGTATCAGCTACATCACCATCAAAGTCAACCTTCTTAATTGATGAAAGCATCAGAAGACCAACATAAAGCATAGCGGGAGTTGTAGCGAATCCGGGGATTGCAAGGAAGATGGGTGCAAATACAATTGCGATAAGGAACATAACGGCAGTTGTAACTGCTGTAAGACCTGTTCTACCACCTGCTGCTACACCGGCACTTGACTCAACGTAACTTGTTACAGTTGATGTACCAAGACATGCACCAACTACTGTACCTACAGCATCTGCCATAAGGGCACCCTTTGCTTTGGGAAGCTCGCCCTTCTCATCAAGAAGGTTACCCTTTTCAGCAACACCGATAAGTGTACCAACTGTATCAAATATATCTGTATAAAGGAATGTAAACACTATCAATGCAAAACCTGCAAGGTTATCTGCAATGAAACCAAAGTCAAACTTGAACAATGCAGGAGCTGCAAAGTTAGCCTTGATTGATTCCCATGTAAATGCAGGAATTACTGAATAAACACCGTTTGCAGGATCGGGAACATACCAGCCAACAAGCTCTGCTACAATACCCAAAGCCCATGTTGCAATAATACCAAGCAAAATTGCTCCAGGAACCTTGTAGCGGTTAAATACGCCAATCAATAGCAAGCCAACAAGAGCAAGAACTACTGAAGGTGCACCAAGGTCGCCTAAACCTAAAATTGTTGCAGGATTAGCTACAACAACCTTTGCATTAATCAATGCAATGATTGTAATAAACAAACCGATACCTGCTGTAATACCAAACTTCAGGTTGTTGGGAATCTTGTTAACCAATGCTTCACGGAACTTGAACAATGAAAGAATCATAAAGATGATACCTTCAACAAGTATAGCAGTAAGTGCAACCTCGTATGAATAACCCATTGCACCGCATACTGTAAATGCAAAGAATGCATTAAGACCCATACCTGATGCAAGAGCTACGGGGTAGTTGGCAAAAAATGCCATACACAATGTCGCAATTGCAGCTGACAATGCTGTTGCCATAAATACTGCGGGTGCTGATGCACCGGGAATACCTGCAAAGTATCCGGGGTTAACTGCTAAAATGTAAGACATTGCAAGGAATGTTGTAATACCCGCAATTATTTCGGTCTTAACATTTGTGCCGTTCTCTTTAAGTTTGAACAGTTTTTCCATAATGTTCTCCTTTGTGATTTTAAAATATTACTACTGTTGTAGTTACTTATATTTTACTATATTCTACAAAAAAAATCAATATAAAATTCACATTTTGTTCAAATTTTATTGTTATGTATAAGATTTATCATTCCTTCCATTGCACGGGTTACAGACTTGCCGCGGTGATACAAAAGCTGACGCCATACACTAATGTTAAAGCCCTCCGCATTAACCTCACATACTCTGTCATTTATATGTTCAAATGTGAACTTTGGCAAAAACCCAACGCCATCTGTCTTTTCAATAAGCTCAAGGATAATCTCTGTATCACCTATTTCAACTGCGGGCACGCAGGATTTACCCATGTTCTCAAGACTGCGGTCAAGGACATTCCGATAGCTTATACCTGCCTCTGTAAGGTATAGGGGATATTTATTTATATCCTCCCATTTAATTTGTTTGTTATTAAATAGAGGATGACCTTTTCTCACACAGAATACTACAGGCTCCTCATCCTCCTGCATTACAGTAAAATCACTGCGGGAAATTCTCTCATCAAGGGTATAAATCATATCAACCTCATTATGAGTAAGCCAGTTATACATATCTCCCGACACACCCGTTTTAATATGAACATTTACCATAGGATACATTTTACGGTACACAGACAAATACTGACCCATAAAGGCAGAGCATAACGAATCTGCCATAGCAATTTTTAATGTTCCCGATATTTCTTCCCTTTCAGAAAAGTCCTCTTTAATTGACTCCGTAAGCATAGTAACGCCCTGGGCATATTCCAGAAAACGGTACCCTTTCTCATTGAGCATAATATTATGCCCTATTCTGTCAAAAAGTTTTGCCCCGAATTCCTCTTCAAGACGTGCTATCTGCAACGAAACCGCAGACTGTGTATATCCCAACTCCTCTGCTGCACGGGAAAAACTGTGAAGCTCCGATACCTTCATAAAGGTCTGTAATGTTTTTATGTCCATACTCCGCCTCCGCATATAAATATTTTTTATGTTTATATTTCAACTATTAATTTGTTTTATTATATAACATATGATATAATATTGTCAACAATAAAAATGGAGGATTTTTCTAATGACAAAAGAAAGAGAAACATTCGGGTCACGATTGGGGTTCATTCTTGTTGCGACAGGATGTGCAATCGGACTTGGAAACGTATGGAAGTTCCCCTATATGTGCGGACAGTACGGCGGTGCAATATTTATTTTGTTCTACCTTTTGTTCCTTGCGATTATGGGACTACCTATTATAATATGTGAGTTTGGCGTAGGTCGTGGCTCGGGCAAGAGCTGTGCCACATCATTTAAGGAACTTGAACCAAAGGGCAGAATCTGGCACAGGTTCGGTTATTTCGGAATGGCGGGCAACTACCTGCTTCTTATGTTCTACAGTATGGTTGCAGGTTGGATGTTATACTACTGCTACCGTTATGCTACAGGCGAGTTTGCCAATATGGCAATTACCCAGGATATTGCAGGCGGTAATTTTTCCGCAATGACAGGGTCTGCCACAACTATGATAATATGGACATTCATTGCAATCGGTGTGTCAGCTCTTATCTGTTCACTTGGTGTTCAGAAGGGTGTTGAGAAAGTTTCAAAAGTGCTTATGATTGGACTTCTGGCACTTATTGTTGTTCTTGCAATTAATTCACTTACTTTGCCTAATGCCAACGAAGGCTTAAAATTCTATCTTGTACCAAATCTTGATGCCGTTCGCGAGCACGGTTGGGGTAAAATTATCTTTGGTGCAATGAGTCAGTCATTCTTTACATTAAGCATTGGTATGGGCGGTCAGGCAATCTTCGGTAGTTATATGAAGAAGAACCGTACCCTTACAGGCGAGGCTGTAAATGTACTTATCCTTGACACCTTTGTTGCCTTGGCAGCAGGACTTATTATTATTCCTGCCTGCTTCTCATTTAACCTTGAGCCCAATGCAGGTCCCCCGCTTATATTTATAACCTTGCCCCACATATTCGGTCAGATGGCAGGCGGTTCAATCTGGGGTGCATTGTTCTTCCTATTCCTGTCCTTTGCGGCGATAACAACAGTAATAGGCGTTTTGGAAAATATCATTGCCTTTGCAATGGACCTATGGGGTTGGTCAAGAAAGAAAGCTACTATATTTAATGTAATTGCTCTTACAGTATTATCACTTCCCTGTATCCTTGGTTGGAACATTTTAAGCAACATTCAGCCTTTGGGAGAGGGCACAAACATAATGGACCTCGAGGATTTCCTTGTTTCATATAACATTCTACCCCTTGGCTCAATGGTATACCTGATGTTCTGTACATCAAAGAACGGCTGGGGCTGGAATAACTTTATTGCAGAGGCTAACACAGGTTCGGGTCTAAAGTTCCCACAGAAGGTAAAGGGATATATGACATTTATCCTTCCCATTATAGTCGTTGCAGTATACTTAAAGGGTTACTGGGATATGTTTGTTCCCCGCGGAACATTCTATCTTGCAACGTGGATGATAATTGCAATATTGTTCCTGGCAGTAATCGCTTGGTTCTGCTTTGGTAAAAAGAAAGTATAATAAAATAACACGGTTTTTAAACCGTGTTATTTTTTTTATCTTTTCCATGTACTTCTGCTAAATAATATCAACATCGGGAATATTTCCAGACGACCTATTAACATTGCTAATGTTAGCACTATCTTCGAAAGTCCGGAAAATGCGGAGTAATTACCCATGGGCCCTACCATCTCAAGTCCCGGGCCGATATTACACAGGGTTGCGACCGTTGCTGTAAAATTAGTTGTAAAGCTAAACCCGTCAAGGCTTATTACCAATAAAACAACGGCATATATAAGCAAATATGCACCAAAAAATGTGTTGACTCCTCTTAATACCTCGTGTTCAACCACTTTACCGTTAAGACGCACCTTAATGGTACTCTTTGGGTGTGATAATACACGAATTTCCTTTATAACACTTTTAAATAAAATCAGGAATCGTGAAACCTTAATACCACCGCCTGTACTTCCGCTACAAGCACCCGAAAACATCAGTAACACTAAAATTGTCTTTGCAAACTGTGGCCATAAATTGAAATCTGTTGTAGAATAACCTGTTGTGGTTATTGCCGTAGCTACCTGAAACGCACTATGTTTTATACTCTCACCAACAGATGTATACTGACCCATAATACTTAATGTTATAAGTGTGATTGATACAAATATAACAATCAGATATGCTCTTACTTCTTCCATTTTTAAAGTATCTTTCCACTTTCTCATTAAAACCATATAATAGAAAGAGAAATCTACACCGAAAAGTACCATAAATACAGTTATTACAATCTGCGTGTACGAGGAATAACCTGCAATTCCGCTGTTTAATATAGCAAAACCGCCTGTGCCTGCCGTACCAAATGATAGTGTGAGTGCCGAGAATACGTCAAGCCCACCCAATAGCAACAGTACTATCTCTATAATTGTCATACTCATATATATTGAGTATAATATTGTGGCAGTCGTTCTTACCTTTGGTACAAGTTTACTTACGGAGTGTCCCGGGCTTTCTGCCTTTACCAGATAGAAATCATTTCCACCTGAAAGAGATAATATTGCCACCAAGAACACGATAACTCCCATACCGCCTATCCAATGGGTAAAGCTACGCCAGAATAATACACACTTCGGTAATGCTTCAACATCAGTAAGTATAGATGCACCGGTAGTTGTAAAGCCTGATGCAGTTTCAAAAACCGCATCAATATAGTTTGGGATTGCGTCTGACAGAACAAAAGGCAATGCACCTAAAAGACTCATAACTATCCAGCTAAGTGCAACAATTACAAAGCCTTCTTTTGCAAACATATTGAGATTCTTTGGTTTTTTTAACGCCATAGGTATGCTTATTAAAAAACATAATACAGCTACACCAAGAAACACCCACGCTGATGATTCAGAATAACACAGACCGCAGATAAATGGTAACAGTAAACATACTGCCTCTATTCTTACGACCCATCCCAAGGCATAAAAAATCATTCTGTAATTCATATTGACCTCTATCTAAGTATATCACTTATATCCTTAAATCCACCATTTGTGGTTACTATAATAACCGTGTCGCCACCCTTGATTGTGTCCTTGCCTCGCGGTGTGATAATGTCACCGCCACGGTTTATACAAGCAACAAGCACACCCGGCTTAAGCTCAAGACTTTCAAGTGTTTTGTCTGTCACGACGGAATTCTCACCAACCGCAAATTCCAGTGCCTCTGCCTTATCGTCAAGGATGTAGTGCATAGTTTCAATATTTGAGCCCAAAGAGTTATTCTTGCCACGGACAAATCTTACAATATATTCCGCCACAATATCCTTGGGATAAACAACCGTGTCAAGTCCGATATTATCAATTACCTCACCGTAATCTATCTTATTAATTTTAGTAATTACCCTGCCTGCTGTCTTTGTTTTTGCATAAAGCGACAGAAGTACATTTTCTTCATCAATACCTGTAAGAGCAACAAAGCTGCCTGCATTTTCTATACCCTCTTCCAGAAGGAGCCTGTTATCCGTACCGTCACCGTTAATAATTGTGGCTTTGGGGATTATTTCGCAAAGCTCTTCACACCGTGCAGTATCCTGTTCAACAACCTTAACGTTCATACCCGACTTCATAAGATTGTTTGCAAGGTACACGGCAATTTTACCTCCACCTACAATCATTGTATCCTTTGCACGGTTAGTCTTAAGACCAATCTTCTTTATAAAAGCCGATGCATTTTTGATGCTTCCAACAATACTTATAAAATCTCCTGCGTGTATCTCAAAATTACCGTTTGGGATAAATGCTTCATCCCCACGTTCAACACCACAAACAAGAATATCACAGTTAAGGGTTGAGTGGATGTCTTTAATAAAAATGCCGTCAAGAGGTGAGCCATCAGCAATTTTAAACCTTAAAATCTCCGCCCTGCCCTTTGCAAAGGTGTCAACCTCAACTGCTGACGGAAAACGGAGAAGTCTTGCTATTTCACCTGCCGCCGTAAGTTCGGGGTTAATAACCATTGAAATACCAAAATCCTCTTTTAAAAGGTGCATTTCTTTACTGTATTCAGGGTTACGCACACGGGCAATTGTACTG
>JAZNVD010000050.1:0-1975 GCA_045592645.1 Candidatus Ornithomonoglobus sp.
AAAACAGGGTTTCATCAAAAAACATCTTTTTAAGATTTGTTCCGTTAAGCAGTACCATATCTTTCGCCTTTCCAAAATAATAGCGACATTATATGCCGCTATTATTTTGATTTAACTTTTTAATTAATTAATTTTATATCACCAAGCACTGTATCGCCGTACAGTCTTGTTTTCCACAGTATTGGAGTTGTATGCTCATATTCAAACAACAAGCCCGGATATACCGCGTCTGCGTCAACCACATCCCCGATTTCATTTAACTCAAACAATACAGGGATAACCTTGTATAGCCCGTTTGCAAGACTTGATGCATCAAGCTCAAAGGTTTTCTCATAAGCCTCACCCGCAACACAGTTCATAAAGTTATAACAAACCGTTGTTGCAGTTATAATCTGGTCATTATTGTGAATCATCATTCGAAGTGACAGATTATCAACACTTTCGTTACAGTGGAACTTCAACTTAAAGCGGATTTTCTCATCATCCTTAAAATGACAGTTTTCTTTATCAAGAACCTCAAGAGAGTCCATTATTACCTTGTTGGTAAGAAAATTAAATTTATGACATCCCGTAAAATCATTGTATACCTTTGAAATTATCTCGTCGTTTTTAAGGTAAATATTAATACCCTCTTCAACCTCACCGTCATATACAACCTTACCCTTTTCAAGCACAACACAACGGTTGCAAAGCTGACGGATAGTCTGCATATTATGGCTTACATAAATAATGGTTTTACCCTCATCACGGGCAACAGATACCATTTTATCTATACACTTTTTCTGGAAAGTCATATCACCGACGGCAAGAACCTCGTCCATAAGCATAATATCAGAATTAAGATGCGCTGCCACTGCAAAAGCAAGCTTGACAAACATACCTGACGAATAACGCTTTACAGGCGTATCAATAAACTGACGACATTCAGAGAAATCTATTATTTCCTCAATTCTCTCGTCAACCTCTTTACGTTTCATACCTAAAATGGCACCGTTTAAGTATATATTCTCTCTGCCTGTCAGTTCAGGATGGAAGCCTGTGCCCACCTCTAACATAGAGGAAATCTTACCGCTTATTCGGATTTCGCCCTCCGTTGGTGCAGTCACACGTGATAAAAGCTTTAACAGAGTTGACTTTCCTGCACCGTTATGACCGATAAGACCTACGGTTTCACCCTTTTTTACAGAGAATGAAACTCCGTCAAGTGCCATAAACTTTTCGTTCTTTTTATATGCTTTCTCACCAATAGTTGAATTGGGGTCATCCTTATGACGCATTCTTGCCCATAAGCTCTGTAAGTCCCCACGTAACGTACCTCCGCCTATTGTTCCAAGTCGGTACTGTTTTTTTACATTATCAATTTCTATCATTGTCTTTGACATTATGGCACCTCCCTTATACTGTGTCCATAAATGTCTTTTCCACACGGTTAAAGACAATTATTCCAAGGAACAGAACTATAAGGGTAACAACCCAGCTGATACCCCAATATGTAAAGTCCACCGTACCGCAACCAAGAAAAGCATATCTGAAATTATTTACAATCGGTGCAACGGGATTTAACATAATAAGCTTTACTGCTTTTTCTCCCAATGCCATAACCTGTGACACAGGATAAACAACGGGTGTGGCATACATCCATAATTGCATACCAAAGCCTACAAGAATTGACAAATCACGGTATTTGGTAGTTACTGAGGATATAATTATACCCAGTCCAAGACCTAATAATGCCATCTGCAGTATCATAAGAGGTACAAGCAACAACATTATATTCGGTGCAACAACATATCCGTTAAAGCCAAAAACAGCCATAAGTACAAGCAGTAATACAATATGGATAAAGAATGAAAGTAAGCCATAAATAACGTTAGTAACAGGCACCACAAGACGAGGAAAATATACCTTACCGAATAATCCTGCATTGCCCGTGAAAGTTCCTGCCGTAGAGGTAAGACACGTTGCAAAATAACCC
>JAZNVD010000051.1:0-10156 GCA_045592645.1 Candidatus Ornithomonoglobus sp.
AGGGTGGAGTATATTCTTAAGATTGTAGATATGCTTGCAGAGTTAAAGTATAATGAGTTCCATTTATATATGGAAGATTTCTGCTTTAAGTTTGAGGCATTTCCGCAGTTTACTGCAGATTACGATTGTCTGACAGCAGAGGATATCCGCAATATTGATGCGTATTGTAAAGAGAGATTTATTGAGCTTGTTCCCGACCTTAACGGTATGGGACATATGACTGCGTGGCTTGAAACAGAGGAGTTCAAGCACCTTGCAGTAACATCGGATACAATGAATTTCCTTGACCCTGAAGCCTTTGAGCTTATGGATAAAATATATGGCTCACTGTTACCTAACTTTACATCAAAGCGTGTGCATATCGGGCTTGATGAGGCACTTGGTCTTGGCAAGGGACAGACAGAGGCTGCCTGCAAGGAGAAGGGAAAGGCCGTTGTATTTATGGAATGGCTTAATAAGTTATCCGACCTTTGTGAGAACAAGTACGGCAAGACAGTAATGTTCTGGGATGATATGATTATAAATCACCCGGAGAGCTTACCATTAATGCCAAAGAATGTAATTCCCGTTGAGTGGGGTTATGAAACAATATTCTCACAGATTATACCTGAAAACTGTGCGGCATTGGAGAAGATGGTGGATAAGTATTATGTTGCACCGTCAGACTGTACCTGTCTTGCTGTTACCAACAGATGGGATGTAACAGAGAACAACATCCGTACAATGGCAGAAGTTGGACAAAAGCACAATGCTTACGGATATTTGTTAACCCATTGGGGCGACCCCGACCATCCCCATAATCAGGTCTGGGGTTATCTTCAGGTAGCATTGGCGGGCCAGTACTCATGGAACCCCGGCTGGAAACAGCAGGGTGGCTGGAGAAAGCCCTATCATGTATATAATGCAGAGAGCTTCCTGGATGAGTTTATGTTCGGAGGCGAGAAGGTTTCAAGATGGTTAAGATACCTTGGAAACTATTTCCTGCTTGAGCCTGAACGACTTGCAGTAAGCACAATGTGTGCCAACTGCCTGTATATGCCTATTGCAGACAAGGTCAAGGTTGATTTCTTTGATGCTGACACCTATGGTGGCAGATGGCATTTTGATAACGTTATACGTTATATGAAGGACGGTATTGCAGAAGTTTCAAAGCTTGACTTTGATGATATTCACAAGCGCGAGATAATCGTTAACTGTAAAATGGTTATTGCAGGTGCTATGATGTATATTGCCAAGGTTGAGGGAGGCTTTACAAAGGCGACGGGTGCGGAAATTGTATCACTTCTTGAGTGGATACTGAATGAGCACCAGACACTGTGGCTTATCCGTGACTATGAAAAGGGTATGGAGGCCTTTGTTAAGGTTCTTAATGACAGAATTGCCGAAGCAAAGGAATTTATAAAAGGATAAGGAGACATTTTATATGCTGTTTACAACGGGCGAAGACAGATATAACTATATTTTTCCTATGCCCACTATGGAGGAGCATAGTGAGGAGAATTATATCCTGAAAAATAAGTATAACACTGATGACCTGCTGACTTTCTATAATGAAAATAAGGATGGTAATCAGGATATTACAATCACAAAAGACCTGATTCTTGAACGTGATGAGTACATCTTAAAGATTGATAGCAATGGTGTTTTAATTACTGCATCCTGCGATGATGGGGTGTTTCGTGCATTAACATCTCTCCGTCAGCTTATAAGACATGGTAACGGAGATGTAATATATTCAGATATTCACGATAAACCTGAATTTAAGCAGAGAGGGTTTATGTATGATATGAGCCGTAAGCGTAAGCCGAAGCCTGAGTATATATATGAGTTAATAGACATAATGGCAGGTATGAAGTATAATGAACTTCAGCTCTATATGGAGGACTTGTGCTTTAAGTACGAAGCGTATCCCGAATACACAGCAGATTATGACTGTCTTACTCCTGAGGATATAGTTAAGATTGATAACTACTGTAAGGAAAGATTTATTGAGCTTGTGCCACACCAGAATGGTATGGGGCATATGAGTGCATGGCTTGAAAAGGATGAATTAAAGCATCTGGCAGTAACGCCTGATACAATTAATTTCCTTAACCCCGAAGCATTTGAACTTATTGATAATATTTATGGCTCATTATTGCCATATTTTTCATCAAAAAGAGTTCACATTGGACTTGATGAGGCAACGGGTCTTGGAAAAGGTCAGACCGAGGCAATCTGTAAGGAAAAAGGCAAGGCAAATGTGTTTATGGACTGGCTTAATAAGTTGTCGGACCATTGCGAGAAAAAATACGGCAAGACCGTAATTTTCTGGTCGGATATGGTGGATAATCACCCTGAAAGCTTCTCACAGATACCCCAAAATGCAACGCCTGTTTATTGGGGATATGAGACATTACTGATGCCTTATGCAGATCGTCGTTGCAGAGCATTGAATGAGGCGGTTGGTAAATATTATGTTGCACCGTCAACTTCACCCATATATGCTATGACGGGCAGATTTGACGCAGCAGAATTTAATATTATGGTTATGGCAGAGGTGGGCAAAGACAACAATGCCTACGGATATCTTCTGACCCACTGGGGCGATCCCGATATGCCTCATAATGCAGTGTGGAGTTATGTGCCATTGGCACTTGCAGCACAGTATTCCTGGAATACAGGTGTAAAACAGCATGGCGGATGTCGCAGACCTTATTTCAGGTTTAATGCTCAGGATTACCTTGATGAATATGTTTTTGGCGGTGCCAGGGTGTCAGCAACACTTCGCGATATGGCAAACTATTACTTAATGGAGCCCGAGAGAATATCTTACAGTACAATGTGCGGTAGTGCGTTCTATTACCCCGTCAGCAAGCTTGTAAGAGATGATTACTTTGATTCCCGTAAGGTTTGCAAAAGATATCATTTCGAGAACATAATTGACCTTATGAATCGTGGTATTGCCGAGATTGAAGAATCGGGTGTTTGCGATTTCTATAAGCGACAGATTATAGTTAACATTAAAATGGTAATTGCAGGTGCGGAAATTATGATTGCAAAGGTAGAAAAAGGTTTTACCAAGGAAAAGGCAAATGAGGTTGATGAACTCATTGACTGGATAATCGAAGAGCATAAGGCAGTATGGCGTAGTTATAACTATGAAAAGGGAATTGAAGCCTTTGTGACCAACCTTGAGGCAAGACGTAACGAGGTCAAAGAATTTATAAAAGCATAAAAAATACGAGCCAAACGGCTCGTATTTTTGTATTTATAAATCTAACTTCAAATCATTCTCTTTTATAAGATTAAATTTTCTCATAGGTATAGCAAATAGCCATGTGAGAACTGCAGGAAGCACAACACATACTAAAATCATACCGATAAGGCGATATGTATCAAAGTTCTCCGCTGCCATAATACCGATAGGTCCTACAAGTCCGCAGGTACCCATACCTGATGCGATTGCCACGCCGTTTTCCAGTTTAAATATACAAGTTGCGATAGGACCTGTTACGGCTGATGCCAATGTAGGAGGTATCCATATAAGCGGGTTTCTTACAATGTTACCCATCTGAAGCATTGAAGTGCCAAGCCCCTGTGCCACAAGTCCGCCCCAACGGTTCTCACGGAAGCTCATAACTGCAAAACCCACCATCTGTGCACAACAGCCTGCCGTAGCCGCACCGCCTGCAAGACCTACAAGTCCGAGTGATGCACATATTGCAGCAGAGCTTATGGGAAGTGTCAGTGCAATACCAACAGTTACTGAAACGAGAATACCCATTGAAAAAGGCTGAAGTTCAGTACATCTCATAATAAACGCACCAAAGCCGTTCATAATTCCGCTTATAACGGGACCCGTCAAAAGTGCCATAGCAGTACCTGCCATAATTGTAACGGCAGGAGTAACAAGAATATCAATCTTTGTTTCTTTTGAAACAAGCTTACCCAGCTCTGTTGCAACCACAACTGCAAAGAATGTTCCCAAAGGTCCGCCTATATCATTTGCACCAAAACCTACGGCACAAAGAGAAAACAGAACAAGGGGACTTGCCTTTAGAGCAGAGCCGATTGCAACTGCCATTGCGGGACCCGTTGCACCCTGTGCAAAGGTTTTTAGGGTTAAGAAAAACTCAATTCCCGTTTTATCATAAATTGTTCCGAAGATAGTACCCATTAAGAGTGATGCAAAAAGACCCTGCGCCATTGCACCCAATGCGTCAATAAAGTACCTTTTTGCGGAAAATTCAATATCTTTTTTTGCGAGAAATGCTTTTAATTTCTTCAATTCCTACACCTCTTTTGTATAATTTTATTGGAATAAATTATACTCCTGTAAAATCTATTTGTCAATAGAAAAAGAGCAGAATTTTCTGCTCTTTAATAGGTTTATTTTTTGATAGGCTTTAGGTAAACATCGTTTCTGCCGTTACGCTTGATTTCGTAGTTTGTAAACTCATTAAGCTTTTCCAGGACGGTCATTGTACCGCCTTCGCATTCAAATTTAATACCATTCTTACTGCTTATGTACAGAGGCGCATCAAACTTCTCTGTCATAGCTGCGTCAGCCCTTGAGAAGTCAATCTTAATCTTTCCGTCAACCTCTGTCATCTCACAGTAGTGTCTGTACAACTGCTGGTGATGAGCAAAGGCAATGTCCCGTGAAATGATAACACCGAAAACATTTCTCTGACGGTCAAAAAAGTTTTTCCATTTATCAAGGTTTTCAAAGTTCAGGTCAGGGTCAAGTCTTAAGAAGTTAGGCCAGTGACAGCAGATGATGCCGGCAGTTTCCTCGGTATAAAGAGGAAGCTTATCAGGATTTAAGTCATATGCTTCCCAATATGCAAGGAATCCTGCCTCGTTATTAAGCATAACACCGTTCTGGCAAATGGGGTGTGTTATATAGGGCTCGTTCCAGTATGTAAGACCATAGTCCTTGATAACCCGTGTAAACATTCCTTCTTTCCATGCATCAAAGCAATGTCCGGGACAAGTAAACACACGAAGTTTCTGGGTAAAGCCCCAATCCTTGTAGATTTTCATAAATCCATCAAGGTGTGCCCGAAGGTACCATTCGGGCGCGGGTTTTGCTTTGCTTTTCTCTCCCTTTTCAAAATCATAACGGGGAACAAACTCTGAACCCATATATTCGCCGTTATCATCCCAACACTCGTGCATAAGCCCGTGAAATGCCATTTCAAGGTATTCACAAGAGTTAAGGAAATCGCGGATTTCTGTTTCCTCTGCTTCGTCTACGCAAGGGGACCCTTTCCATTCCTTGCCTTCCTTTGTTGCATAGGGAACATCTTTAAGGAATCCCTTTCTGTCCCAGTCACCGAGAACGAACATACCACAGATTTTCATATTCGCAAGTTTGCCTATTTCGTTTACTACCTGATAGTCAGCTAAAACGTGGCGTCTCGGGATGCCTGTTCTTGTAGGCTGGAAACCGTCCCAATAGGGAGTGCGTCCTTCAATCCAACCTATATCGTCCATACTCAATTGTAACGGAACGGGAATTTTTAAATCATTTATATTCATAGTATAACCTCCGGCATTCCGATTTCTGTTTAAATTATACCCCCGTATCAACGGGTTTGTCAATAAAAAAGAGCAGAATTTTCTGCTCTTTAATAGGTTTATTTATTGATAGGCTTTAGGAACACATCGTTTTTGCCGTTACGCTTGATTTCGTAGTTTGTAAATTCATCAAGCTTTTCATAAACTGTCATTGTTCCGCCTTCGCACTCAAAGTCAACACCGTTCTTAACGCTTATGTAAAGAGGTGCATCAAACCATTCGGGTGCGGCCTCGTCGGCCTTTGTAAAGTCAATCTTTATCTTGCCATTTTCTTCCGTCATTTCGCAGTAGTGTCTGTACAACTGCTGATGATGAGCAAAAGCGATATCACGAGATATAATTACACCGAATACGTTTCTTTGACGGGCAAAGAAGTTTTTCCACTTTTCAATATTCTCAAGATTAAGGTCAGCGTCATATCTTAAGAAGTTAGGCCAGTGAGTACAAATAATACCTGCAGTTTCCTCTGTGTATACCTCAAACTTGTCGGGGTTAAGGTCATATGCTTCCCATAATCCCAGCCAGCTGGGCATCTTATTAAGCAGAACACCGTCTTCCTCGAAAGGATGAGTAATATATGGCTCCTGCCAGTATTTGATACCGTAGTCCTTAAGAATCTTTGTAAAGCTTCCGTCTTTCCATGCATCACGGCAATGTCCGGGGCAGGTGAATGAACGAAGTGGCTGAGTAAAGCCCCACTCCTTGTATAGTGCTACAAAGGCATCAAGATGCTGACGCACATACCACTCGGGTGCGGGTGCAGAGTCATTTTCTTTCTTAAAGTCAATGGGGGGGACAAACTCGGCACTCATACAATTGCCATCCTCGTCCCAGCACTCATGCATAAGACCGTGGTATGCCATTTCAAGATACTCACATGAGTTAAGGAAATCACGGATTTCATATAACTCTGTCTCAAACTCATTGGCTTTTGATCTGTTATCACCCTGTTTGTTTGAGAATGCAACATCTATTGCGTTTCTTCCGTAAACATAGGGTGAACCTTTCCAGTTTTTGCCCTCCTTAGTTGCGTATGGAACATCCTTAAGGATACCGCTCTTGTCCCAGTCGCCAAGTACGAACATACCGCAGATTTTCATATTTGCAAGACGTCCTATTTCATTTACCACCTGATAATCGGCCAGCACGTGACGTCTTGGAATACCTGTTCTCGTAGGCTGAAAACCGTCCCAGTAGGGGACACGCCCTTCTATCCAACCCACATCGTCCATAGTGAACTGGAACGCGACAGGAATTTTTAAGTCATTTATATTCATATTGAAAAACCTCCTGTATCTAATGTTAGTTTCACTATAACATATAACTTTTTTAAATTCAAGTAAAAAAAACACCAACTTTTTGTAATTTTCCGTCGAAGAAACGAAGAATACATAGTGAGTATCACATTTATCTGTTATTTATATGAGTATTTCCTGACCTGTTTCGGAACTTTGCGGGACTTATGTGTTCATGATAGGTAAAAAACTTAATAAAATTATTTTCTGTTGAAAATCCCAATTGGAAGCCTATTTGCTTTACGGTCATATTTGTTGTAAGGAGCATATCCTTTGCAAGTTTTATTCTTTCGTTTACAATAAAGTTTTTAAGACCTGTATCAAAGTATTCCTTAAAAAGTTTGCCGATATAATCAGGATTGTAGCTGAAATAGTCTGCAATTTCGCCTACGGTTACGTTATTTTTTATATTTATCCTGACATATTCGGAAATCTTACTGATAAGAGCATGATTGGAAATCATTCCTGCGGCAGTAAGGGATTTAAGCTCTTCAAGTATCATAAGCCCTGCTGAATCTGCTGCATTTTTGTCGTAGGTAGGGGTGTTTGAAATATGCAGGAGCCGTTTCAACAGATATTTAACATCATAAAGGTCCTGTGATTTACAAATTTTACAGGGAATATCTATATTTGTAGAAAAGTGAAACCAGTAAAAAGCAGTGTATGTTTTGCTTGGCTTAAAGCCGTAATGCCTTTTTTGGGGTTCTAAAATAATCAGTTCATTAGGGGACAGTGAGTATTCTTTGTCCTCCTCGGCTATATGTACTTCACCCTCAAGAACAAAAATAAGCTCATATGTGGACACCTGCGTGTCGGGATGAATCCATTCTCCTCTTGATTGAAATTCGCCGATAGTACTGCTTTTAAAGTATTTGCCGTTGTTTAGCTTAATCATATCGGATTTTCTCACTTTCTTGCAAAGTTTAGGTATTGATTTAAAACGTTAGTTTAATTATAATAAAATTGTAATTACAAGTCAATATGTAATATAAGAGGAGAATAGCAATGGAGAATATAAATTTCAGGAATGTTAAATTGACTGACGGATTTTGGCATATAAAACAAAAGATGGTTAAAGATACAACCATAGATTCCGTTTATAACAGATTTTTTGATACTTATCGTTTTGAAGCCCTGAAGTGTAACTGGAAAGAGGGCGAATCAAACCAGCCCCATATTTTCTGGGATTCGGATGTTGCCAAGTGGATTGAGGGCGTAGCGTACTCAATGCACATATTTGGGCGTGATGAAAAACTTGAAAAAATCGTTGATGAATGTGTTGACCTTATAGAAAAAAACAGTGATGAAAATGGGTATTTTAACAGCCATTTTCTTGTAACAAGACAGGATGAGAGGTTTTGCCACAGGTCTGATCATGAACTTTATTGCCTGGGGCATCTTATAGAAGCGGCAATCGCATACTATGAAACTACGGGTAAGGATAAATTCTTGAATCAAATGTGCAAATATACTGATTACGTTGAAAAGGTATTTAAAATTGAAAAGAAGGCGGGGTTTATAACCCCGGGACATCCCGAGCTTGAATTAGCGCTTGTAAGACTTTACAAGACTACAAATGACAAAAGATATCTTGAACTTGCCAAATATTTTGTGGATATGCATGGCACAAGAGATAAAAGCAAGCCGGAAGAGCTTTATAATTTCAGTAATGAGCTTTATAATCAGGACGAAATGCCCATAAGAGAGCGAACTACTGCTGATGGACACTGTGTCCGTGCAATGTATTTAATGTCGGGAGTGGCTGATGTTGCAAAGATATATGGTGATGATGAGCTTATGGATGCTTGCGAGCGTGTATTCGATAATGTTATAAATAGGCGTATGTACATAACAGGAGGTATCGGCTCAACTCACATAGGAGAGACATTTACAATAGATTACCATCTTCCTAACCGTGGTGCATATGCTGAAACCTGCGCCGCATTATCCCTTGCACTTTTTGCAGGACGAATGCAGGAAATAAATGAGAATTCAAAATATGCCGATATTGTTGAGCGTGTAATCTACAATGGCTTTTTGTCAGGTGTTTCCATGGACGGAAAGGCTTTCTTCTACGAAAACCCGCTGGAAATTGATCCGGATTTTAACGACATAAATAAATCCACCAATAGCAAGGAAAGATTTCCTATTACTGAACGCGTTGAAGTATTTGATTGCTCTTGTTGTCCACCAAACATTGTTCGTTTTATACCATCAATTTCAAATTTTACCTACACATCAGGCGAGGATACAATTTATGTTCAACAATATATGACATCAGAGGCTGAATTTGAAGGAAATGTAATTTCGCAGAAAACAAATTATCCTGTGGACGGCAGAATTGAGATTAGTTACAGAGGAAATAAAAAGTATCTTGCTTTGAGAATACCTGCCTGGTGCAAAGACTTTGCTATTAACACTGAATACTCTGTAAGAAATGGATATGCAATAGTTGAAGTATCGGGAGATATGGAGATTATATTGACATTTGATATGCCTGTATCTTTGGTTATGTCAAACAGACGTGTTCATGATAATGCAGGAAGAGTAGCAGTTATGCGTGGCCCCGTAGTATATTGCATTGAGGGCGTTGACAACGGTAAGGATTTAAAAAATGTGCGTATTGATACTAACGGAGAATTTGTGACAGGAAATTGTGACTTCTTGCTTCCCTCAATTAAAACGACAGGATATCGTGACAAGGACAGTGAGGAGCTTTATTATACTGCAACGGACGACTATGAAGAAGTCCCCCTTACTCTTATTCCGTATTATGCGTTCGCCAATAGAGGAACAACGGAAATGCAGGTGTGGATGCTTAGGAAATAAAACAAGAAAAAGCCCGTCTTTTAAAAGACGGGCATTCTTTATTTCCTTGAAGGTACAATTTCCAGCCAATAGCCGTCAGGGTCGGTTATGAAATAAATTCCCATTTTGGGGTTTTCATAGCAGATGCAACCCATTTCTTCGTGAAGCTTGTGTGCCGCTTCATAATCATCCGCCTCAAAAGCAAGGTGGAATTCACATTCGCCCAAATCATATTTCTGCGGATGTTCTTCCAACCATGTAAGCTCTAACTGAAAAGTGTTTTCTTCATTTCCCATATATACAATTATAAAGCCGTCACCGTTCTTGCGTCTTACCTCGTGAAGTCCAAGTGCTTTTTCATAAAAAGCCATGGATTTTTCCAAATCTGCAACATTATAATTTTCGTGAACCATCTTAAATTTCATATTAAACCTCATTTCTGCGCATAGCGCTTGATATCTCATAATTAAATAATAATATAAAATGAA
>JAZNVD010000052.1:0-3483 GCA_045592645.1 Candidatus Ornithomonoglobus sp.
CCTGTACCACAGTATATACTGATGCAGAGTCTTACCTGTTCCCTCTTTCATTATACGGCTTAAATGATACGGGTGATAGTTAAACCGCTCACCTATCTCCTGATTTGACAAGGTTTGCTTCTGGTAATTTTCGTGAACATACACCATAACCTGCTCACACAAATCTGAATATGGATTTTTCATAGGTCCCTGCTCAATAAACTTTAAAAGACACATTTTAAGCAGTGCCGACGAGTGTTCACGGTACAAATTCCGCTTATGAATAAAATTCTCCGTACACTGTTTAAGTAACGGCAAAATCTCGGGAAGCTCACATATTATAGGCTCCGCCAAAGATTCTGTTATTTCATATTTCAAAAACTTCTTCTCATCAAAACTACTTTCCGTTCCGAAGCTTAAAGAATCCTTTATATGAGAAAAATCGTTTATAAGGTCAAAATCAATTACCACAATTTTTATATCGTCACGGTCAAGCCTGAAAAGATATTTTGTTTTAGGCGGGAAATATAACGCCATTTTATTTGTTATATTATACTCTTTCCCATTTACAAAAACCATTCCCGTTGCCTTCTCAATAAAAAATATACGGCAGTCATAGCAGATTCGTGGCTCTGTTGCGTTTGCTGTATGAGAATATTGTGTTTTTGCATATCTTATGTGAGGATTAATATCTGAAATCTTCATTTTTCTCCCATTTCTTTGTTTTTTTATATTTTCCATTGTTTTTTTTATACATTATACAACAGAAATATGATATAGTCAATACAGAAAATAATTTAAGGAGGAACAAAGCTTGAAATTCTCGTTAGGATACCAGTTGTTTCCCGATGATATTTTTGTGAACAAGATTATTTCTCTCAAGGATAAAGTGTCCGAGGTATACTTCTCCTGGGGCGACTTCCCCAACGGACGGAATAATCAGTTATCACGCAGAGATATGACGCAATGGGAAGCCCAGGAAAAGCAGATGGCAGACCTTAAGGTTTTATCCTATGCAGGCATAAAACTCAATCTCCTTTTTAATGCAACCTGCTACGGACGTGACAGTCAGTCCAGAGCCTTTTTTGAAAAGGTGGGTAATACTGTGGATTTCATTAAAGAAACCTACGGACTCTCATCGGTAACTACCACATCCCCTCTCATTGCAAAGTTTGTAAAAGACAATTTTTGTTATATTGATGTCCGTGCATCCGTCAATATGGGTGTCGGCACAATTGAGGGAATGGACTACATAAAAGATGTTTATGACAGTTTTTATTTAAAGCGTGAATTAAACCGTGATTTCAGGAAAATCAGGGAATTAAAAAATTGGTGTGACAGTAACGGCAAAAAGCTATATGCCCTTGCAAACAGCGGTTGCCTTAATAACTGCTCGGCTCACACCTTCCACGATAATCTTGTTTCCCACGAAAGTGAAATCTCTGTAATGGATAACGGCTACTCCTTTGAGGGAGTATGCAAAAAATATCTTCAGTGCGAGAAAAACATATTAAATATTTTTAATATTACAAGCTTTATCCGTCCTGAAGATGTTGAGCTCTATGAAGGGCTTTTCACCTCAATGAAGCTTGCAACAAGGGTTAACACTAACCCCATAAGAATAATTGAGGCGTATCTTGAAAGAGGAAAGTACGTAGGAAGCACATTAGACCTTCTTGAGCCTAATCACACAGGCACTGTCTATCCCTGGTTTGTAGATAATACAAGAATTCATCGGGTTGTGACAGAGGACGGTCTTTTATACACAAACAATAATAATGCAATCATTAAGTTAAAGGAGGATATCTATGTTAACAAATGAAATGATTAAAAAAGCGGCATTTGAGGCAGGTGCAGATAAATGCGGAATTGCCCCTATGTCAAGATTTGAAGGTGCACCAAAGGAAATGGACCCCCGATATCTGTTCCCCCACGCAAAAAGCGTTATCGCTTTTGCTTTCAGAATTCCCCGAGGCGTTCAGCGTGGTATTGAGGAAGGAACACAGTTCTATCAGTATCCTTCAATGGCATACGGCGGTATTAATGAGATTTATGCCCCCGCTGTGCTTCACCACGTAGGCCGTGTAATTGAGGACGAGGGTTATGAGGCGGTTGTTTACAGAAACACAGGTGCAAGAGGTGTTGTTTCCGATATGGACGGAAGCCCCGGTAATACACTTTCCCCCGAGGAGCAGATTGAGGTAAGTAAGCACGCAAAGGGTAAGACTGCACACCACAGAAGTGTTCAGTTTACAAGAGAGGTTTCCGAGGGTAAGGTTCCACCCGATTTACAGTTCCAGTTCAGACTTGCGGCAGTTGCCTGCGGTCTTGGTGAAATTGGCTGGAGTAAAATGCTTCTTACTCCCGAGTTTGGTCCTCTGCAGAGAGTTGCATTCATTTTTACTGATGCAGAGTTTGACGAATACGACGAGATGTACAACGGCAAGCCCCTGTGCCGCCGATGCGGTGCCTGTGTAAGAGAATGTCCCGGCAGCTGCATCCCCCCCATTAATTCAGGTGCAAAGGTTACTGTTAACCTTGCAGGTAAAATCTGCGAATGGGGTGACATTGATATGTGGCGTTGCTACGCTTTCTATACCCACGGTGGCAGATACTACAACCCCTTTGTTCCCAAAGAGGTGTTTGACGAAAACAAAGACGGTATGCTTGACCTTCTTGAGGGTGTTACAAACGATGCCAACGAGAAAGAGGTTATGAAGGTTTATACCTCACTTGAGAAATACTTCCCCAGCTGGGTTGGTTACAATATGGCAAAGTGTGGCGGTTGTATAAGAGCCTGTGTAAGCGTTCTTGAGAAAAAGGGCGGCTGTATGGAAGGCAGATTCAAAGAGCCTTTGAGAACTAAAAAGGCATGGAAAATGGATAGATAAGGAGGGATAAAAATGACTGCAGAATTTATAAAAGCAAAAGCAAAGGAATTTGGTGCAACGATTTGCGGTATAGGTGACGTCAGATTATTTCAGGGCGACGACCCTCAGCATAATCCCTTATCTATTTTACCCAACGCAAAATGTATTATCGGTTTTGGTATTAAAATTCCCCGCGGACTTTACAACGCAATGGATAACCAGACACAGTATTATAACTATACTAACCTTGGCGTTAAGTACATAGACGAAACCTTCGCCGAGATTTTCCTTTTAAAAATGGGTTGCCTTATTGAAAATGAGGGCTATGATGCGTGCCTGCAGAGAAGTGTTCCCGGTTTTAAGGTAAAGGGCGACAAAAGTATGAACCCTGAGGTAAGCAGAATCTACGAGCTTCAGTTCGCAAGCCCCGTTGAGGACGGAAAGCCCGTTCCCGATGTTATTATCGACTACAACAAGGCAGCGTGGGTATGCGGTCTTGGTAAAGAGGGACTTCACAAGAAGGTTATCGTTCCAAGTACGGTACATATATGAGATTTGTTTATATAATAACAGATATGCCACTTGAGTTTGATGAGCCTTTTACTGAATCACTGTGTGACAACTGCGGTGAGTG
>JAZNVD010000053.1:0-14584 GCA_045592645.1 Candidatus Ornithomonoglobus sp.
TGTTCTTAATTGCCTTTTTCGGGTCTTTTATCAGAGAATGTTGTGTTGAGAACGGAACAATCGCCAATCCTGTTAGCAATGTTCCGCCTATTGCTGTCATAATCATTTTATCAGATTTCTTATTTTCACATATCAAATACATTCCTAAAATTAAATAGAAAAACGCAAAAATATATTGTTCAATCATTAGCTCAAAGAGCAGGTATGTATAACTACAACAGGAAAATATCATAAAGCTAATCCGATCGATTGCATTCATTTTTATCATTTTTGAAACCATTAATGTTGCAACAAACAACAACATGATTTGAACTGAATTTATAAGAATTACGCGAATTGATAAAGGCAGAAAAAAAATTCTTCCAATCAAATAGGGAATTCCTATAAAAGGTGCTGAAAACAAAGCAAACAATGGTTGTCTCAAATCATTTTCAGGATGTGTCAATGATAAATATACATTACGATCAATAAATGAAGGAGAATCACTTGTGTATATGACATCATAAGAATAAGATGTTCCATAAAATGCATCTGTCTTTACAAAGACAATCGCCATATAAGATATTGTCAAAAGGAACAAAATAATATATATAATTATTTCACCTTTCTTCATATCACTAAACAAATCAATTCTTTTAAATAATTCTTTCATTTTTCTACAAAAAAAGGTAACGCAGGTATATACAAAAAAGAAACCCATGATTGCGCAGAATGAACTAAAAGATATAACAATAGTCATAAAATGAGGAATTGATTCTTTCAGACTATTTATCTGTGATGTTGTATTAATAGCTGATAGAAATGAATCACTTGCCCCCAGACAAATCCCTGCTGTTATAAAAATGTATATTATCTTATTTGCTATAGTGTCTTTTCTTAGATATTCTACAAACGAATTACACTGAGATGCTATTACTGTAAGTAATATAAAAGATATAACTACTGATAGGAAATAACCTACTCCTATTGAGGATGAAGGCAAACAAAAAAAGAATGCTGCAGAAAATGGAAATGCCCAATTCTTTTTTAAATTAAAAATAATTCCAGATTTAGTTCTATATTTTATGATTTTTTCATTCAAAATACTGTATGAGTCACCCTTTTTTTCTGTCATATAATCACCCCATAATCCTTAAATACATATTAATTATAATATCCTGTAAGGAAATTGTCAATACAATTGTTCCGATTTGGAAAATCAATTTATTTTCCTATTTGGATATTATATAATAATTATCAAGGGAGGTGTTCCTGTGAATAGAATTAAAAAACTTCGATTGGAAAGAGGCTGGAACCAGGATGAGCTTGGTTCAAAACTTAATGTAAAAAGAGCTGCTATTTCCAAATATGAAAATGAGATTATCCCTTTGACAGTAGAAACAATTTCCCTTTTATGTAAAATTTTTAATGTCTCATCCGATTATTTAATAGGTTTGTCAGACAAGAGATTTTTTGATAATAAAAAAACAGCCTCCTATAATTTAGCACATCTGTTTGAAAAATGTGAAGAATTAGATGACTGCCAAATAAAGAAAATCGAAGAATATATTGACTTTATTAAATTTAAAAATACCAGAGAATAAATCTCTGGTATTTCTTTATTTGTTCTTAATTATATTATCTGCAAACTCACGGTTTGTGTCAGTATCTTTTAATATCTGCAATACCTTTGGGTATCCCTCATTTCCCTCTCGGGAAAGGTTGCGACGTACTGTCCAGCTTGCTTTCTCTTCACTTTCTGTCAAAAGCTTATCCTCACGGCGTGTTCCCGATTTTGTTATATCAATTGCAGGGAAAATTCTTCTCTCCTGCAAAATTCTGTCCAGCTTAAGCTCCATATTGCCCGTTCCCTTGAACTCCTCAAATATTACATCATCCATACGGCTACCCGTTTCAACCAATGCCGTTGCTATAATTGTAAGACTACCGCCATTTTCAATGTTTCGTGCCGCACCAAAGAATTTTTTTGGCTTATATAATGCGTTAGGGTCAAGGCCTCCCGTTAATGTTCTGCCCGTTGGCGGCTCTGTCAGATTGTATGCACGGGTAAGTCTTGTAATAGAATCAAGCAAAATAACCACATCCTTATTCTGCTCAACAAGCCTTTGTGCTCTTTCTAAAACAAGCTCTGACAATCTGCAATGATTTTCAGGTCCCTGGTCAAAGGTTGAATAGATAACGTCACAGTCAATGGACTTTTTAATATCCGTAACCTCTTCGGGACGTTCATCAATAAGTAAAATAATAAGCTTGATTTCAGGATTGTTTTTCCTTATTGCCCTTGCCATACTTTTAATGATTGTTGTTTTACCTGCCTTTGGCGGTGCAACAATCATACCGCGCTGTCCCTTGCCTACAGGGGCAAATATGTTTATAAGCCTTGTGGCATAATCGTCTTTCTCTGTTTCAAGGTTTATTCTCTCTTCAGGGAATACGGGAATAAGTTTTTCAAAAGGTCTGCGTTTTAAGGCAATCTCCAATGGGTCACCGTTTATTTTCTTTACATATAATAAAGGCGATGATTTATCCTCTTCCTTTATAATTCTGCAATCTCCCGTAATTTCATCACCTGTTTTAAGATTAAATCTGCGGATTTGCGTAGGTGAAACATAAATATCATCTGCCGATGATGCAAAGTTATCCCGTCTTAAAAAACCGTAACCGTCACCTTTTACTTCTAAAACGCCCGTCATTTCTTCAACCCCGTCGGGACGTTGCGGTTTTTTATCCTGTGCCGCTATAATTGCATTTATGATATCCAGCTTCTTCATAACTGAAATTTTTTGAATGTCAAATTCCGATGCGATTTCCTTAACCTCATCCTTTGTCATACTATTTAATTTTTCAAAACTATACATATTAAACTCCTTAGAAAATATTGGCATCACACCGCCCTTTAAGACGGTGTGATGTTAAGAATCAAACAACTTTAAAAACATCTTTACAACTTGATTTAAAAATTTCGACTTTAGTTTCTTTTAAAAGATTTTCAAAAATATCAATAACAAAAACTTCTGTTGGATAGTGTCCTGCATCTATAATAGAAATTCCTTTGTCTACGCTGTCTGCAGATATATGGTATTTCATATCAGATGTAATCATAACATCTGCTCCCATTTCTATTGCCTGTGGTATCAAATCGTCACACGCACCTCCACCAACGGCAACACTCTTTATTTTCTTTTCCAAATCACCGCAAACTCGCACAAACGGAGTTTTAAGGTTGTCTTTAACCTTTTCACAAAGGTCCTTAAGAGTGATTTCTTTTGTAAGGTTGCCTATTCTGCCAAGACCGCAACCCTCTATTTCACTTTTTTCAATTATTTCTATTTCAGTAAGTCCTGCTTTTTTGGCAAGAACATCATTAATTCCGCCCCTGGCACAATCCATACTTGTGTGAGAGGCATAAAGCGCAATATCATTCTTTATAAGTTTTTCAAGTACATAGGCTTCGGGGTTTAGTATATTAACCTCTTTAATACCTTTAAAAAGAATAGGATGATGGGATATAATCATATCTGCACCCATTTCTATTGCCTCATCAATATTATATTTAAATACATCCAGCGTCAGATATATTTTTTTTACTTCCTTTTCAGGATTTCCTGTAATAAGTCCCGTGTTATCCCATTCATAAGCAAGATTTTTCGGGGCAAATTCTTCTATTATTTTTACTATTTCCTTAACTTTACTCATTTTTCATCGCCTCCAGTTCTGAAAGACTGTTTTTATAATAATTCAGTTTATCATAATCACAGTTATTTGAATTTTCAAGTCCTTTAATTATTTTTAAAAATTCCCTTTTCTTCTTATTAAATAGCATATTAAAATTTTCGTTGTCTTTAAGATATTTTGGAACATGGTAATATATATCCTTTGTAAAGGGCTCCATTTTTCCTTTTTCTACTATTAATATATTATATACCCTTTCTCCCTCACATTCAATATCTTCTGTTTTAATTTCAAAACCCTTTTCAATCAGAAACTTTCTTAATTCATACTGGGAATTCATTGGCTGAAGGATAAGATTTATTTCCTTTGCAATATCTATATCATCACTTATTATCTGACATATCAGTTCCCCGCCCATTCCTGCAATAACTGCAGTATCAACCTCATTTTTATTAAGTACTGAAAGACCGCTTCCCAGACGTGCTTCAATTACATCTTCCATTTTATTTTTTTTGATGTTTTCTATTGCCGCATCCAGTGGTCCCTGTCTTACATCAGATGCTATAACCTTTTTTGCTCTGCCTTGTTTTATAAGCTCCGTTGCTACATATCCATGATCTGTTCCGATATCTGCAGCAATTTCAGAGTTTACATAATTTATTATACGGTTTAATCGTGTTGTTAACATATTTTATTTCCTTTTCCACAGCTGTGAATAAATATATAAGATTAAAAAATACCCTAAACAAGCCGTTTTTCCACTCTATCCACGAGTTATCCACATATTTATCTGTGATTTATGTAATTTTTCTCTAATATTTCAGTAAACTTGTTACAAATACGATTTTAAGCCATTTTTTCTACATAAGTTTTCCACAAAAAGTGTGGAAAACTATGTGGAAATTATGGATAACTACCCTCTAAACCCCTTTTTAAAGCCATATTTGGGTTAAAAAGTTATGTTTCATAAATATTACACCAAAGTTCGAGTTTACATAACAATTTTACCGATATTATGTTAAGTTTTTATATTACTAATCCACCGTTTACAGGAAGAACTGTTCCTGTAGTAAAGCCTGCATTTTCAGACGAAAAATACATTATTGCACTAACTACCTCTTTTACATCTCCAATTCTTCCCATGGGAGTTTCTTCTTCTATTTCTTTTATATCTTCATTTGAAAGACTGTTATTCATATCAGTTTTTATTAAACCCGGGCTTACACAGTTAACTGTTATACCTGAAGGTCCAAGCTCCTTTGCCAGTGCTTTTGTAAAGCCAATAACCGCGGCTTTTGATGCACTGTAATGTACCTCACAGCTTGCACCTGTTTCTCCCCACATAGATGATATGTTTATAATTCTTCCATATTTGTTTTTTATCATTCCGTCTATAAAGGTTTTTGTTACATTAAATATACCCTTTATATTTGTATTAAAAACTCTGTCCCAGTCCTCATCCGTTATATCCTGAAACATTTTAATCTGTGATATTCCTGCATTGTTAATTATAATATCAATGTCTTCCCCTATAATGTTTTTTGAATTTATAACATCTTCTATATTTGAAACATCACATTTAATTGCTGTTGCACCTGTTTCTTTACTTATTAATTCAGCTTGTTTTTCGCTTGTTTTATAAAAAAAATAAACCTTATATCCTCTTAATGAAAATTCTCTTACGCACTCTTCTCCTATTCCGCGGCTTCCGCCTGTTACAAGAACTTTTTTCATTATATTCACCTCTGTATTTTATATATACAAATTATATCATTTTAAAAATGCAAAGTCAATAAATACTCTTTTTACTTGGTAATTATATACTATCTTTTAATTAAATATTTTACATTTTACACAAAAGAATTTTTTTTGTTGAAAAAATTTTCTCTTTGTGATATAATGTAGTGTGATAAAATATCGGATAAATATCAGATAAGGAGAAATACTATGGACTGCACTAAAATCTGGGCAGATTTGCAGGATGCTATAAAAAAGGCTGTAGTGGCTGAAATAAGCTACAGTGTTTTTATAAAACCAGCAAAACCAATATCGTTTGATAATTCAATATTTACAATTGCTGTTCCTACTTCTATTAACCGTAATATGATAGATTTCCGTTTTAAAGATAAAATTGAAGGAATAATAGAAGCATATACAGGTCAGAAGGTTACACTTAAAATAATTCTTGAAAGTGAAATTGAAAACCTTAATAACAATAATGATTATAAAGAAACAGAAGTAAAGGTTGAAACCAAGGAAAATTTAAGTCTTAATGAAAAGTATACCTTTGAAAATTTTGTCATTGGTTCATCTAATGAATATGCAGCCGCTGCTGCAATTTCAGCAAGTGAAAACCCCGGAATTATTTATAATCCACTTTTTATATACGGTAATTCAGGTCTTGGAAAAACACACCTTATGTGTGCAATCGGTAATAAAATAAAAAAAGAACATCCCGATTATAAAGTAATTTATATTCCTGCAGAAAACTTTACAAATGATTTTATAGACTGTATTAAAAACAATAAGCTTAATAATACAAGTAATTCAATGGAGGAATTCCGTAAAAAATACAGAACTGCAGATGTATTACTTGTAGATGATGTTCAGTTTTTACAGAATAAAGAAGGTTTTCAGGAAGAATTCTTCCACACATTCAATTCTTTGCAAAGTTTAAATAAGCAGATTGTTCTTACAAGTGATAAAAAGCCAAGTGACCTTAAACTTCTTGATGAAAGACTTCAGTCAAGATTTATGCAGGGCTTGAATATTGATGTAACAGTTCCTAACTATGAAACAAGAATTGCTATTCTTCGTAAAAAATCAGAAATCAACAGATATAATATATCAGATGAAATTTTAGAATATATAGCAAACAGAATTAAATCAAATGTCAGAGAGCTTGAAGGTGCACTTTTAAAGGTTGTATCAATTGCTCAGCTTACACACCGTGATATTGACATTGACCTTACAAAGTATGCTATAGAATCAATTTTACCAAAAGACGGTATTGTTAAAATTACACCTGATAAAATTATGGACAAGGTTACAGTATTTTATAATGTAACAAAAGATGAAATTTTAGGTCAGAGCAGAGTTAAGCAGATTGTTTTACCAAGACAGATTGCAATGTACCTCTGTTCAAAACTTACTGATATGAATCCCGGTATGATTGGTAGAACTTTCGGTAATAAAGACAGAACATCTGTAATTCATAACATTCAGAAAATTGAATTGGAATTACAAACCAATCAGGATCTTAAAAATGATATTGAATACATAACAAAAGATTTACAAACAATTTAAGTTTATAAGTATGTGGAAAAGCTGTTTATATATAAATATGTGTAATATAGCTGTAATATAAGGAAAATTTTATTAACTGTTTATTGTTATGTTGAGTTTATAAAAAATCTCTTTATAGGGTTGTTTATGAAACTTTTCCATAATATCCACTTACCTACTACTATTATTATATTAATAATAATTAATATATATAAATATATATGTCAAAATTTATTTTAATGATGATGTGAATAAAGTTATTAACACGAAGGAGAATTAATTATGAAACTTGTATGTTCAAAATCAGTATTAAATAATATAGTAAATACTGTTCAGAAGGCTATGGGAGCAAAAACTTCTCATCCTATTTTAGAATGTATAAAAATTGAAGCTTTAAATGATGGACATGTTATATTTACTGCAAATTCTATTGATTTATGTATTGAATATAATTCACAGATTACAGTTTATGAAGAAGGTGCTATTGCTTTACCTTCAAAGATTTTTGGTGAGATTGTAAGACGTTTACCTGAAGGTGAGGTTAAAATTTCAGCTGATCTTAAAACTTATGTAACTGATATTGAATGTGAGCAGAGTAAGTTTAATATTCAGGGTATGGGTATTGAGGAATTTCCTGATGTACCTATTGTTGATGAGGAATACAGAACAAAGATTAATCAGAAGGAATTAAGACAAATTGTAAGAAAGGTTTATCCTTTTATTTCACCTATGGAAACAAGAAAGCCTGTACTTACAGGTGCACTTTTTGATTTTAAGGGTGATACTCTGTCAGTTGTAGGTACTGATACTCATCGTCTTGCTGTAATTAATATTCCCATTGATACAAATACAATGCCCAAGAAGTTTGTAGTTCCCGGCGTAACACTTTCAAAGATAGGTCAGATTTTGTCAGATGATGACGAAGCTATGGTTGACATAATTGTATCAGAAAAAAATATTTTATTTGACTTTGGTGAGTTTCAGGTTTATTCAAGATTACTTGAGGGAGAATTTCTTAAGTATGAAGTAATTCTTTCAGCTGCAAACTCAATTAAGGTTAAGGCAGATAAAGAAAGTATTGTAAATTCACTTGAACGTGCAAATCTTATTATAAATGATGATTTATCTTCAAAAACAGAAAATAAGATGCCTGTAAGATTGAATATTTGTTATAATAAGATTGAAATCTCATGTAAAACTGTTAAGGGTTATGTTAATGATACTGTTACAGTTGATCAGGAGGGCGGAGATTTACTTATTGGTCTTAACTGTAAGTTTATGCTTGATGCTCTTAATGCCTGTGATGATGAAGGAGTATTAATGGAATTTTCAGCTCCTACAAGCGGTTGCTTTATAAAACCGGAGGATGGTAGTAACAGATATACATTTATGGTATTACCTGTAAGACTTTATAATTAATTGGAGAATTATATGAAATATACATCTGTTTTTGATTTGGAAACAAGTGAAAACACATATCTCGTTTATGATGAAAATACCTTAAACGGTGTTATTATTGATCCGGGATGTGATTTTAATAAAATAAAAAAATTGATTGACGACAATAATGTTAAAGTTAAATATATTTTTATAACACATTGTCATTATGATCATATAAAAAGTATTGTTGAATTAAAAGACAAAACAGGTGCATTAATTGTATCAGGAGATAAAGGGTCAGAAAATCTTGGAAACCCTGATATAAATTTCACAAAATATGGTCTTGGTTATGAAATTAAAAATATTAAATCTGATATTGTATTAAATGACGGTGAAATATTTAAACTGGACAGTATGGAGTTTAAATGTATTTATACACCGGGCCACACAAGCTGCGGAGTTTGTTATTTAATTGATAATGAACTTTTCTGCGGTGATACTTTGTTTTTAAGAAACTGCGGAAGATGTGACCTGCCGACAGGTGATTTCAAAACCCTTGAAAGTTCAATAAGAAATAAGTTGTATGTTTTACCTGATGAAACTGTTATTCATTCAGGTCACGGTAACGACAGCACCATAGGTTATGAAAAAAAATTTAATTTTTATGTGATATTATGATTTTAATTATTCAGAACGGCTACGAATGTGAATATGAAATGAAATTGTTCTCATCATTATTTTTCGGTGATGATGAGGATGTTGTAATTACCCAGAATTTTAAATATGATAATAAAAATATAAATGTTTATACACATATTATTTTTAATGAAAAATCATATTTTGAAGATTATAACTTTAAATTTGATAAAGAGGGCAAAAGTGATAAACTTATAAAAAAAATATTTATAGCAGCCTGTACAAAATCATTTTGTCACGCAGCACTGTCAATAAGAAAAATAAATTACTCCTGGGGAGTAATGTGTGGAATAAGACCTGCAAAAAATGTACGTGAACTGAAAGAGGAAGGCTTTAATGACAGTGAAATAAAAGATATTTTTAAAAATGTTTATGAAGTGTCGGAAGATAAGACAGACCTTTCAATGACAGTTGCAAAGAATGAAGAAATAATTATTGAAAAAATAGGAAAAAAAAGTGTAAGTATTTATATTGGAATACCTTTTTGTCCTACAAGATGTGTTTATTGTTCTTTTGTTTCAACGGATATAAGAGTAAGCGGTAAATATATGGAGGAGTTTGTAGAAAAACTCCTTCTTGAAATAGATAAAACTGCTGAAATTATAGAAAATACAGGAGTTTATGTAGAAAATATTTATATTGGAGGAGGAACACCCACAACCCTTTCAGCTGTAGATTTTAAAAGGATTTTTGAAAGAATTAAATCAAAAATAGATTTGTCAAGGGTAATAGAATTCACGGTAGAAGCAGGACGACCTGATACAATAACTGAAGAAAAACTATGTGTTTTAAAAGAATACGGTGTTAACAGAATAAGTATAAACCCCCAGAGTATGAATGATGAAACTCTTAAAAAAATAGGAAGAAGTCATAATGTGGATATGATTTATAATTCATACAAACTGGCTAAAAAAATAGGATTTGATGTTATTAATATGGATTTAATAGCAGGACTTCCCGATGAAACACCACAGATGTTTAAGGATTCGCTTAATAAAGTAATAGAACTTAAGCCTGAAAATATAACTGTACATTCGTTATGTATTAAAAGTGCGGCACAGTTCAGACATACTAAAAAAGAACTTGCAAAAAGTGAAGATATGAATGAAATGCTTTCTTATACCCAGATGAGAATGGGTGAAGAAGGTTATGCTCCTTATTATATGTACAGACAGAAAAACAGTTCGGGTAACCTTGAAAATGTAGGATATGCAAAACCCGGTACAATGAGTACATATAATGTAAATATTATGGAGGAAAAGCAAACAATAATAGCTCTTGGCGGCGGTGGCTCTTCAAAAATAATTATAGGTGACAGAATAGAAAGAGTTTTTAATTTTAAAGACCCTCTTGAGTACATAAGAAGGTTTGATGATATTTTAAAGAAAAAGGATGAAATTTCAAAACTTATTAATGAATAAAGGAGTTTTGGTATGTATAAAGAAAATATTTTACAGAGTGTTGCAGAGGAATATGAAAAGCAGCTTTCTGATGCTGAAAATAAAAGAGATGCAAGGGTAAGGGAAGTTTATAATAAAGTACCTGAAATAAAGGAAATAGATATTAAGATAAACGAAATAGGAAGTAATACCCTTAATGAAATTCTTAAAAATCCCGATAAAAAGGGTTTTAAGGAGGAAATGCACAAAAAGTTTGAAATTTTAAAACAGCGTCGTAAAGAATTAATTGAAAAATATAATATTCCTGCAGATTTTGATAAAATAGAATACAGATGTGAAAAATGTAAGGATACAGGATATATTGAAGGACAAGGCAGATGTAATTGCTTTAATCAAAGTCTTATAAATTTCTCATACAAGCAGTCAGGTATGAATGAAATGATAAAAAGACAGAATTTTGAAACCTTTGACCTTAACCTTTTTGATAAGAAAAAGTATGACAAGGAAAAGACTTCATATGAAAATATGAAAAACATCAGAAATTTCTGTGAAAAGTATGTGGAAAATTTCGATAATGAAACCACTAATCTGTGTTTTTACGGAGATACAGGTCTTGGAAAAACATTTATGTCCTGTTGCATAGCAAAAGCCCTTATGGACAAGGGTAAATCAGTTATTTATATACGTGCTTCAAAATTATTCAGAATGCTTGATGATGACAGATTTGGCAGAGAAACTGAAGGACTGGATGATATTTATAATTGTGATTTACTTATTATTGATGATCTTGGAACAGAGGCAGAAAATAAATTTGTAACTCCTTCATTACTGGAAATAGTAAATGAAAGAATTAATTTTAATAAAAAAATGATAATAAGTACAAATCTGAATTTCAGCGGTATGGAAACATACTATACAAAAAGATTTACGTCACGTCTTTTGGAAAGCTTTACCGTAATGGTATTTTACGGTGAAGATATAAGAAGAAAAAAGAAATTAAAAGTGCCCGGATTTTTCCGGGTACTTTTTTATCTTACGGCATTTCCCATATCACGGGCTGCATCTCCTACAGCCTCGCCGACATTTTCTACAGCATTACCTGCGTCATCCATCATATTTCCCGCATCATCTTTTATTTCATCCATGGCAGAATGAGTAGGACCGGGTGTATGAGTGGCAACAGTATTGTCATAGTTTTCCTGTGTAGAACATCCACAGCCTGTAAGAATAACTGAAATCATTGCTCCTACAAGAGCAGTTTTTAGAATATTCATTTTTTTCCTCCGTCTTTTTTTATGAAACCCTTTGATTTCAATTATATTATTCCACTAATAATTCTTTTTTATTAAAAAATAAAAATACTATATTATGTGGTATAAAAAACCATAAAACACAAGGTAATGTGTAAACAAATATGATTAGGTAATAATACACAAAACAATAGGGCAAAAATCCCATAAAATCGGCATTTATAAGCAAATTAAAATGAGAAAAAAATGCTTGACAATTAGATTAAAGTAGTATAAAATGTTATAGGTTGCCGTCTTTATGCGGATACTTTTATTGAAAGGGGAACAAAATATGTTTAATGCTTGTGCAAAGGGACATTTTGTAATCGGTGCAAAACAGGTTAAAAATGCCATTGTTGCAGGAAAAGCATTGAAGGTATATGTTGCCTCTGACAGCGAAACACAAGTTATTTCACCCATAGTTGAGCTTTCACAAAAAAGCGGACTGCCTCTTTTCTATATTAATACAAGAAAAGAACTGGGAGAAATGTGCTCAATAGAAGTAAAGGCATCCGGTGCGGCAGAAACCACCATATAAATAAAAGAAAGGAGTAACTCGATAATGCCTACATTTAATCAGTTGGTTAAGAGCGGAAGAAAAACATCAAAGAAGAAGTCAACAGCCCCTGCGCTGAACAAGAGCTTGAATTCTTTGAAGAAGAAGACTACGGACAAGTCATCACCCCAGAAGCGTGGTGTATGTACAGCTGTAAGAACTGCTACACCCAAGAAGCCTAACTCAGCACTTAGAAAGATTGCCAGAGTTCGTCTTACAAACGGTATAGAGGTAACAGCGTACATTCCGGGTATCGGACACAATCTTCAGGAGCACAGTGTTGTTCTTATCAGAGGAGGTCGTGTACGTGATCTTCCGGGTACAAGATACCACATCATCAGAGGTACACTCGATACACAGGGTGTAAACGGCCGTCTACAGTCAAGAAGTAAGTACGGTGCAAAGAAGCCTAAGGCAGCTAAGAAATAATTGCCTTAGAAGGATTATATCACAAAGTGCATAAACGAGTTATTTTAACATATATCGGATTGCACTGATACGGAATTTTGAAAGAATAAGTTCAGAGTACCTGTGATATTCATGAAACTGCGACAAAATCGCACATACTATGAAGGAGGGAAGTAAAGTGCCAAGAAGAGGTTTTACAGCAAAAAGAGAAGTTTTGCCGGATCCTATTTATAACGACGTGATCGTTACAAAGCTTATCAACAACATTATGCTTGATGGTAAGAAGGGCGTTGCACAGAAGATTGTTTATGATGCTTTTGCAATGGTAAACGAGAAGACTGGCAAGGACGCACTTGAGGCTTTCAAAGAGGCAATGGAAAACATTATGCCCGTATTGGAAGTTAAGGCAAGACGTGTAGGTGGTGCCACATATCAGGTACCCATGGAGGTTCGTCCCGAGAGACGTCAGACATTGGGTCTAAGATGGCTAACACGCTACTCAAGAGAGAGAAACGAAAAGACCATGAAGGAAAGACTTGCAAACGAAATCATGGACGCTATCAACGGTGCAGGAAACTCAGTTAAGAAGAGAGAAGACACTCATAAGATGGCTGAGGCTAACAAGGCATTCGCACACTATCGTTGGTAATATACAGAGTATTTTCACTGAAAGGAGGAAAATATCACAATGGCTAGAGAAGTTTCACTCGAAAATACAAGAAATATTGGTATTATGGCTCATATCGATGCCGGTAAGACAACCACAACAGAAAGAATTCTTTTCTATACAGGCCGTATCCACAAAATGGGTGAAACTCATGACGGTGCTGGTACAATGGACTGGATGGCTCAGGAGCAGGAGCGTGGTATTACAATTACTTCAGCTGCTACAACATGCTTCTGGGAGAAGAAAGAAGGCTACAAGAAAGGCATCAGACACAGAGTAAACATTATCGATACTCCCGGACACGTTGACTTCACAGTTGAGGTTCAGCGTTCACTAAAGGTTCTGGACGGTTCTGTTACTGTTATGTGTGCCAAGGGCGGTGTTGAGCCCCAGTCAGAGACAGTTTGGAGACAGGCTGACGAATATAAGGTACCCAGAATGATTTACGTTAACAAGATGGATATCATGGGTGCTGATTTCTACAGAGTTGTAGACATGGTTCATGAGAGACTAAATGCCAACGGTGTACCCATCCAGCTTCCTATCGGCGCTGAGGATACATTCAAGGGTATTATTGACCTTATGGATATGAAGGCTGAGGTTTATTATGATGACCTTGGTAACGATGTAAGAATTGAGGAAATTCCCGAGGACATGCTTGACAAGGCTCAGGAATACCGTGATTCAATGGTAGAGGCAATTTGTGAGACAGACGAGGATCTTATGGAGAAGTTCTTTGAGGATCCCGAGTCAATCACAGTAGACGAGTTAAAGGCAGCTTTGAGAAAGGCTACAATCGACAACCAGATCGTACCCATGCTTTGCGGTACATCATACAGAAACAAGGGCGTTCAGATGCTACTTGATGCGGTTATCGACTATATGCCTGCTCCTACAGATATTGCTAACATTAAGGGTATTAACCCCGATACAAACGAGGAAGAGGAAAGACCTTCATCAGATAAGGAGCCTTTTGCAGCACTTGCATTTAAGATTGCTACAGACCCGTTTGTAGGTAAGATTTGTTATTTCCGTGTTTACTCAGGTGTAGTTAATTCAGGTTCATACGTTCTTAACTCATGTAAGGGTCACAAGGAACGTATGGGTAGAATTCTACAGATGCACAGTAACAGCCGAGAGGATATCGATTGCTGCTACAGCGGTGATATCGCAGCAGCTGTTGGTCTTAAGAACACAACAACCGGTGAGACACTATGTGACGAGGATCATC
>JAZNVD010000054.1:0-1782 GCA_045592645.1 Candidatus Ornithomonoglobus sp.
CGATATATTCGGTGATATATTCGGCGGCGGCTTCGGTGGTTTCGGCGGTGGACGTTCACGCCGTAACGGGCCAAGACGCGGCAGTGATTTAACAGAGTACATCAGCCTTACATTTATGGAGGCGGCATTCGGTTGCAAAAAGAAAGTAAACATAACAAAGACAGAAACCTGTGACGAGTGTCACGGCAGCGGTGCAAAGAAGGGCACACAGCCCGTTACGTGTTCACACTGTAACGGTACGGGTCAGATTCAGCAACGCCGACAGACAATGTTCGGATTCTCCAATGTTATAACAGAATGCCCCACGTGTCACGGTAAGGGTAAAATTATAAAAGAGGCGTGTTCGGCGTGCCGTGGTACAGGAAGTGTACGTAAGAACAAGACCGTTGAGGTTAATATTCCTGCAGGTATTGACAATGACCAGGTAATGCGAATCGGCGGTGCGGGTAATAGCGGCATTAACGGCGGCCCTGCAGGTGATTTGCAGTTGGTTATCCGTGTGAAGCCTGATGAAATATTTAAGCGTGACGGCTTTGATGTAAACGTTACGTATCCAATATCCTTTGTTCAGGCAGCACTGGGCGGAACATTGAAAGTGCCTACCATTCACGGTGTGGTTGAATATGAACTGCCCGAGGGCACACAGCCCAACACACGTTTCCGTTTACGAGGCAAGGGTATTCCTGTGCTTAACGGTCGTGGCAACGGTGATGAATATGTAACCGTAACCGTTGAGATACCCAAGAACTTAAATGCAAAACAGAAAGAGCTTTTGCGTGAGTTTGACGTTGATTGCGATTATGCAAAGAAAAACAGCTTTGCAGAAAAAATGAAAAAAATATTTAAATAAACACACCCAAAGGGGAGGAAAAAGATATGACACCAAACATTTACGAGCTTGGTAAAATGACAAAGGAGCAGTATGATTTCATTATGAAGCGTGCTGAACTTGATATTACAGAGCAGATGAAAATTGCAAAAGAAGTTTCCGACGACATCCGTGTACGTGGTGATAAGGCGGTATTGGAATATACTGCGAAGTTCGACCGTGTAGAGCTTACGGCAGATACTATGAAGGTAACACCCGAGGAAATCGAGGCAGGCTATAAGCGTTTGGACAAGGAAACCCGTGAGGCGATTGAGTATGCTTATAAGAACATATACGATTTCCACGAAAAGCAGCTACCCGAGGAAATGTGGTTTACAATGGTAGACGACGGACTGATGGTGGGTGAGAAAACGACTCCCATTGTTGATGTATGTCTGTATGTTCCCCACGGCAAGGGTTCATTCCCCTCAGTTCTTTGTATGCTTGGTATTCCTGCGGTTGTTGCAAAGGTACCGAAGATTGTTGTTGTAACACCTCCCAATGAAAAGGGTGAGGTTGACGATGCAATTCTTTGTGCTGCAAAGATTATCGGTATTACAGAGATTTATAAGGTTGGCGGTATTCAGGCGGTGGCAGCCGTTGCTTACGGTACTGAAACTATTCCCAAGTGTCATAAGATTATAGGCCCGGGTAACAGTTATGCAACTGCTGCAAAGCGTGTACTTGCAAGCCATATTGATGCGGGACTTCCCGCAGGCCCGTCAGAGGTTATTATCCTTGCTGACGAGAGTGCAGACCCTGAAAAGGCTGCTCGCGACTGGATGATTGAAGCCGAGCACGGCCCCGACAGTGCGGCATTATTGGTAACTCATTCCCGTGAGCTTGTGGAAAAGGTTGTTCCCATTATGAATGCACAGCTTGAGAAGTTATCCGATAAACGCAGAAGCTTTATT
>JAZNVD010000055.1:0-10064 GCA_045592645.1 Candidatus Ornithomonoglobus sp.
TTGTCTAAATTCATAAATTTTCTCCTATCGTGCTTTTTGTATTTTATCGGCCATTACTTAACACAACTCGACCATTCCTGAGAATTAAACCTTTAATAACGCATCTTTTTTGCATATCTCCACTATCATATATACATAATAATTATTATACACTAAATTGATTAAAAAAGCTATAGTTTTTAGATAAAAAAATAAAAAAATCAGTGGAAATATTTCCACTGATTTTGAATGTTTAATTCTATGCTAAAACCAATTAATCTTTCAGACGGTTTCTGCTACCAGCATATTCATATCATAAAGTCCGGCAGGCTTATTCTGCATAAACTTTGCCGCCTTAATTGCACCAACAGCAAAGACTTCCTTTGATGCAGCATGGTGAGATAATTCAATCACCTCGTCATTGCCTGCAAATATAATTTCGTGATCACCAACGATTGTTCCTCCACGTACTGCACTTATACCAATCTCTGTTGCTTTACGCTTACGGCGTACACTGTGACGGTCAAAGACATATTCTGCAGGATATGACAATGTTTCGTCAATTGCGTCGGCAATGGCCAAAGCAGTTCCACTGGGTGCATCAATCTTCTTGTTATGATGTCTTTCAACTATTTCAATATCGAAATTACCCTCAAGAAGCTTTGCTGCCTGCTTTGCAAGTGAAATCAGCAGATTTATTCCAAGACTCATATTTGCAGAGAAAAATACAGGGATTTCCTTTGCTGCTTCCAAAAAGGCCTCTTTATCCTCTGCAGAAAAACCTGTAGTTGCAAGGACCACGGGGGTTTTTGTTCTCTTGCAATAATTAAGAATACTTCCAAGGCATGAGGGGTGTGAAAAATCAATTACCACATCTGCCTCACCCGAAAACTCCTCAATGGACTTTACAACGGGATAAGGATTGTTAAGCTCTGTGTTTATATCAACTCCGCAAACAATTTCCGCATCTGTATCCTCTGCAACAAGTCGGGATATAACCTGACCCATCTTGCCGTTACAGCCGTTCATGATTATTCTTGTCATGATGTAAAATTCCTTTCGTATCAGATAAGGTTATGCTTCTTAAGTGATGCCTTAAGCTTATTGAGATTACCCTCTTCCATATCTGTCAAAGGCAGACGAAGGTTTCCTGCATTCTTACCCATAAGATTAAGTGCTGTCTTTACGGGAATGGGGTTAACTTCAATAAACAAGTTGTTTACAAGCTCCAGATATTCCAACTGCATCTTTGTGGCAGTCGCACAATCGCCGTCAAGATATGCCTGACACATATCATGTGTTTCTCTGGGACAAACATTGGCAAGAACAGATATAACACCCTTACCGCCAAGTGACATAATAGGTACTATCATATCATCATTACCTGAATAAATGTAAAGCTCGGGGACCTCTGCCGCAACCTGTGCAGTATAGCTGATATTGCCACTTGCCTCCTTGATTGCAACTATGTTCTCTACCTTTGCAAGCTCCTTAAGCGCCCCGATTGAAATATTCACGCCTGTTCTTGAGGGAACATTATAAAGAATAACGGGAATCTTTACTGCATTTGCAATAGCCGAAAAATGCTCAACCAGACCTTTCTGTGTTGTCTTGTTGTAATATGGTGTAACCTGAAGCAAACCGTCAGCACCCAACTCCTCTGCCTTCTTTGAAAGCTCAATTGCGTGAAGTGTTTCATTAGAGCCTGTGCCTGCAATTACGGGAACACGGCCTGCCACCTTTTTTACTGTGTACTCAATTGCCGCTAAATGCTCCTCATCGGGCATTGTTGAGGCCTCACCTGTTGTACCGCAGATAATAATTGAGTCTGTCTTGTTTTCAATATGCCACTCTATAAGCTCACCTAATGCGTCGTAGTTAGTCTTTTGTCCGTCAAAGGGTGTTACTATTGCAACACCTGAACCTGTAAACGGTAATGTCTTTGCCATAACTATCTATCCTTTCTATTAACTCTTATTAGTCCATATAACCCTTTGCTGTAAGCAACTCTGCAAGAAGCACTGCACCACCTGCTGCACCTCGTAGGGTATTATGGCTCATTGAAACCATTTTGTAGTCGTACTGTGTTGACTCTCTCAAACGTCCGCATGAGATTGCCATTCCGCCGTCTATCTCACGAGCTGTTTTAATCTGGGGCTGTGTGGGCTCCTCCGCCTCTGTGTGAACATACAAAAACTGCTTGGGAGCATGGGGCAAGTCAAGTTTCTGGGGTTCACCCTTGAACTCACGCCACATATTTTCAATCTCCTCAACCGAGGGCTTCTTAACTCCGTCCTTAAATGAGAAGAAAATAGCCGCTGTATGTCCGTCAGATACGGGCACACGGTATGTCTGGCACTCAATCTGTAACTCTGTTGAAGGAACGATTTCCTTACCCTCGATTTTACCTAAAATCTTGTTGGGCTCAACCTCTGACTTCATTTCCTCGCCACCGATGTAGGGAATCAGGTTATCCACCATCTCGGGCCATGTTTCGAATGTTTTACCTGCACCTGAAATTGCCTGATATGTTGTAACCAATGCGTGGTCAATGGGATACTTCTCATTAACTACCGCCATAGCAGGCAAGTATGACTGCAATGAACAGTTTGACTTAACCGCAACAAAGCCACGCTTTGTACCAAGTCTTTCCCTCTGTGCATGGATAATCTCAAGATGTCCGGGGTTAATCTCGGGGATAATCATCGGCACGTCAGGAGTATGACGGTGAGCACTGTTGTTTGATACAACGGGACACTCTGCCTTTGCGTATCTTTCCTCAAGAGCCTTAATCTCGTCCTTATTCATATCAACGGCACAGAACACAAAATCAACCATTTCAGCGATTTTTTCAACATCCTCTGTTGCGTTCATTACAATCATATCCTTAACATTTGCAGGAATATCCATATCCATACACCACTTTGCACCAACTGCCTCGGTGTATGTTTTTCCCGCACTTCTGGGTGATGCTGCAAGAACTGTGATGTCATACCATGGATGGTCAAACAGTAATGTAATAAATCTCTGTCCTACCATACCGGTTGCACCGATAATACCAATCTTATACTTTTTCATTTTTTCGTACCTCTTTTCTAAAAAATAAAAGCAACAGCTTTGTGCCATTGCCCCATAATAAACAAAGTTTAAGGATAGCACTCCACTTCCGGTGAAGATAGCACCCCACCTTTTCGTGACAGTCATACTGTTATTAGCAGTACAACCAGCATAACTCCCGCGAAAAGTTACACTTCGGCGTTTTCCCCTTTCTCTGCGTTTCAACGATTACGCATTTCTCCCCACAGATACTTTTGAATCACGCGCCTCTACCTGAATAATCCATATTCATTTGTTATTATAATATTATCACGGTTTGATGTTTGTGTCAAGAGTTTTAAGCATATTTTTACTATGTGTGCAAAAAACTGTGTACCTTATCTTGATTTTGATAGCAAATTGCATTATAATAAGAGTAAATACGTACACGAAAGACAACAAAATATGAAAATTACACCCATCAAAATTGCAGTTTCGATGGTTATGGGGGTTCTGGCAACAATAGTTTTTGGCAAGCTTGTGCCTGTTGCTCTTCTGATTGCAGGTGTCATTGCGAGCATTCTTTGTTCTGTCATCAGGCGTCGCTTTGATATAAGCTTTCTTGTTATTGCAATTACTGTTTCTGTTGCATCCCTGTCCTTCAGCTATTCAACAAGCACACGTAACCATCCTACAATAAATTACATTGATAAATACGTCACTCTCACAGGTGAACTGACATCCCCCGCCCGTGAGAGTGCTTATAATGAGAACTTCCGTTACTTTCTGCGGCTTGAGTCCGTTTCAAACCGTTACGGTGAGGTTAAGACAAATGAAACAGTGCTGCTGACCACTCCCGTGAGGCTGAATTGCGGAAGCAGGGTTTCGGTCCGCGGTATTATTGACAACCTGCCACAACAAATGAACGAGAACGGATTTGATACGGCAATGCACTACAAATCCCGTGACATTTTCACCCGTATATTTACAGAGGATATATCTGTTATATCAACAGACTCCCCTTCATTATACTCATTGGGTGGACGAATTTCGGAGTTTATTGACGGTATAATTTATAAATACTATTCAGGTGACGGTGCGGCTGTTCTGTCTGCCATATTAACGGGCAGTACACACCACTTCAGTAGCGAATATAAGGATGTTTTATCTGAAACTGCCTTTATGCGGTTCTTTCATCCTGCATATCTTCATATATGGCTTATTCTTGCCATTGTGGGCATCACAAAGAAATTCATTCCCCGAACACTTCGGGATATTTTAATAATCCTGATATTCTTCTCATATGCAGTGTTACAATCAGGCGGTACAGGCTTTTCAAGATGTCTTGTATCCTTCGGATTAGCTACGCTTTTCCGTTTGGTTTACGGCAGCGATTACTATCCCGACACTATGGCAACGATAGTATCAATTTCAGTTCTTACTATGCCTGCCATTATATTTAACGCAGGCTTTGTGCTTTCTGTTCTTGGCGGTATGCTTGTATGGGCATTTGCCCCATACCTTACAGAAAAGCTTGTGAGGGTCCCACGGTTTTTACGGCGGGCGTTATCGGTAATTCTGGTATGTATGTTTTTATATACACCCTTCTCTATATGCTATTTCAACGGCCTTTGTATATACGCATTCATAATGCCACTTATTACTGCACCTCTTATTATCTGTGCCCTTATAACAGGACCTCTGACTCTGTTATTTATGGAGCTTTGGGGTTTTGCACCTGTGGTTTCGGGATATACAGATTTTGTGGTAAATACATTTTACAAGCTCCCGTACTTTATTAACAATCTGCCCCTGTCTGATATAAATATCGCAACTCCGTCCACAGCCACGGTGTTTGCTTATATATCAGGTGTATTGTTGCTTTATTATATAATTAACAACCGCAAAAGACAGGTTTACTTTTTCTCTGCGATACTGACAGGTCTTGTGTTATCCATAGTTGCAACATCTGTTATACGTATCGGCACAGCAGAGTTCACTTTTGTAAATGTAGACCAGGGTGACGGAGCAGTTATACATACCCCTTACCGTGAAACGGTAGTTATTGACGGGGGTGGCGGTAACGGTTGGTCGGAATATAATCCCGGAGAAACTCTCTTTGTTCCCTATCTTGAAGCAAAGGGTTATAACAGAATAGATGTGGCAATAGTATCCCACTATCATCAGGACCATATTGAGGGCATAATAAGTATGATAAATTCTATTAAAACTGATGTGGTCTTTGCCCCTGCAATACAGGACTATTACAGCGAGAGTATGCTTCAATGGGCGGATAAACTGAAAACAACCGCCAAAGCTAACGGCACTGAAATTTACTTTGTTTCGGAAAATACCCGCCTTACATTCAGTGACGGGCTTGTAATTGATATATACGCACCCAACCCTATGTTGGGACTGATAGACGAAAACGACACAACAATGCCCGTTAAGGCAACCTACGGAGAGTTTTCCGTTTTATACACGGGTGATATGACTAACTACGGCGAATATTCCTTTATGAACACCGCCGATGTAAGTGCCGATGTTTTAAAGGTAGGTCACCACGGCTCAAGAGATTCATCAACCGCTGAATTTATCACAGGAGTTAACCCAACATATTCGGTTATCAGCTGTGGTATTGATAATGTCTATGGGCATCCTCACACAGAAACTCTTGAAAGGTTAAAAGATACGCAGATTCTGCGTACTGACCTTACAATGGACATAAAAATAACAGCCCGGAAAAACGGCAAATGCCACGTGGCTGAATAAAAGGAGATACATTATGAATTTTATTAAATCAAAAGGAGCAGGAATACTACTTTGCATTATAATTGCCGCCGCTGCAACGGTTTTATCAGATTTATCCATAGGCAATTTCTCACTGGATATTGTGGGTGCACCCGTATTTTCAATTTTGTTGGGTATGGTAATCACCCTGATTTTCCCTGCTCTTGCAGCAGGTAAAACAACATCAGGCGGAATTAAATTCACATCAAAAAAAATACTGCAGTGGGCGGTAATAATATTAGGCTTTTCACTAAACCTGAACACCATTGCAAAGGTGGGAACAAAGAGCCTACCCGTAATTATTTCAACCATTGCTATTTCACTGATTACGGCTTTTGTTCTTATGAAGGTTATGAGAGTTGATAAGAAAATCGCATGCCTTATTGGCGTTGGCTCATCTATCTGTGGTGGGTCGGCAATTGCCGCAACAGCACCCGTTATTGAGGCAGATGACGAAGCGGTTGCCCAGGCAATTTCAGTAATATTTTTGTTTAATGTATTAGCGGCATTGGTTTTTCCCACAATCGGTCACGCAATAGGTCTTGGAACAGAGGGCTTTGCCGTGTTCGCAGGAACGGCGGTAAACGACACATCATCAGTTACTGCGGCGGCATCAACGGCGGAGAGCATTTACGGTGTTGAGGGAATCTTATCCGCCGCAGTAACTGTTAAGCTCACCCGTACCCTTGCCATTATCCCCATAACCCTTGCCCTTGCGTTTATCCGTACAAGAAACGCAAAAGGCAATGGCTCAACAGGCGTGTCCGTTTCCGTTAAAAAAATATTCCCGTGGTTTATCCTGTATTTTATACTTGCATCTGTTATAACCACCGTCATGGGAATACTGCCCGAAAACGCTTTAACAACGATGTATTCTACAGAATTTGTCCCTGCAATGAAATGGCTTGCCAAGTTTTTTATTGCAATGGCAATGTGTGCAATCGGTCTTAACACAAACATAGTTAACCTTATAAAAAAAGGCGGAAAGCCCATTTTAATCGGACTTTCCTGCTGGATTATGATTACATTGGTTTCACTGTTGGTGCAGAGCCTTACAGGCACATTTTACACCAATATCTGACACGATGCCAGAACATCAATGGCTGAATTATGCTTTTCGGGGGTTACGCCTGCACAACAGTTTTTATCAACTGAAATTGTAATGTCAGGGAAGTTTGCCTTAAGCAAAAGAGCATTTGATATTACACAAATATCAGTACATAAGCCAATAAGTTCAATTTCTATATTATTGACATCGTGATTTTCTGCAATAATCTGTGGCAAATCAACAGACCCGAATGTAGGCTTATGAACAGGGAAAAATGTCTTGTCGGATAATGCCTTTTCAATATTAATATCAAGCTGCCAACCGACGGTACCCTCAATACAATGGGGTACGGGCAATTTTTTACCCTCAGAAGTTTCCATATAATTTTCACCGTGAGTATCGTAAGTAACGTAAATACTACCCTCAAAGTTTTCTATCTTTTTAACTGCATTTTGTACTATTGCCTGAGCCTCGGGAGTGCCAAGGCTACCGTCTACAAAATCTTTCTGCATATCAACTACTATTAGTATTTTTTCCATTATATTTCCTCCTTAGTAAACGTCCACCCTTAATCGGGGTTTATTATGATAAGTCACACTCAACACCAGTCCTATTGCCGTCATATTGGTAACAAGGGATGTTCCGCCGTAGCTTATAAACGGCAGGGGAATGCCCGTTACGGGCATAAGACCGATACACATTCCCACATTCTCAAACACGTGGAAAAGAAGCATTGCACCAACGCCAGTGCAGATGTATCTGCCAAAGGTGTTATCGGATTTTCTTGCCGCACTGAAGCATCTCCAGATAAGAGCAAAAAGCAAACATACTATAATAATCGAGCCGACAAACCCAAATTCTTCGGAAAAAACACTGAAAATAAAGTCGGTGCTTTTTGTGGGTAAGTATCCCATCTGATTTTGTGTTCCCTGCAAATATCCTCTGCCCCAAAGCTGTCCCGACCCCACTGCAATCTTTGACTGGATAACATTATAGCCGTCACCCAACGGGTCAATCATAGGGTCAATAAAGACGTTAATTCTCTGTCTCTGATAATCACTCAATACAAAATTATATATTAGGGGCAGGGATATAACTCCCAGACCTAAAACCGCTAAAACGTACTTGTATGATATTCTTGCAACAAATACCATACAGGCAAACATAAACATAAATACCAGGGCAGAGCCAAGGTCAGGCTCCATCATAATAAGGATAAGCAGTACGCCTACGTGAGCAAGTAAGCCCAACACAACCTTTATGTCATTTATTTTATCCTCTACCTTTTGTAAATGATATGAGAAGGTCAGAATGAAACATATTTTTGCCAGCTCTGCAGGCTGGACACCGATAGGTCCGAAACGTATCCAGCTCCTTGCGCCCCAGTCACCCGCTGTACCGAATATAAGAACTATAATCAGTATTGCAACGGCAAAAATGTAAATATATTTAACAGCATTTTTAAACTGCTCGTAGTCAAAGAAACACAAAAACAGCATCAGTCCAAGACCTATTATAAGAGCACCCGACTGAACTATTACGTTTGTATTTGACCCCGTTGTGCGTGTAGCGGAATATATAACTATAATTCCGATAACAGCGGTAATAAGGGTCAGCGCAAAAAGCAGCCAGTCAAATTCTTTTGTGACAATAGCTCTTGTTGCATAGCTTTTCATTTTCCGTCTTCTCAATTTAATCAACCTCTGTTTTTATTCTTTGCAATAGCTGACAAGCTCACCTATTGCATTTCTGTCGGTAAAATCTCCATCGGCATCGCATAACTCAACTAAAAGCTTTTCCATTTCTGTGGGGTTTTCCTTGCCCTGCATAAGCTTTTTTAATGACTTTATTGCAGTCCTGTGTACAATTGACAGCTCGTCAAGTATCATTTTACCCACAAAGTTGAAAATTTTAACATTCTCTGGGACTCCCGTCCTGAAATTCTTTTCAATCACCAATTTATCGTAATATTCACGATACTCCATGGGGGTAATTCCTGTTGTGTAAATAACAAGCTTTTTATCCTTCAGCTTATCCATATTCTTTGTTATAAGGGTAACACCGTTTATAACCTCGGCATATAAGCCTCCACCGTAAATTATAGTGTCATACTGCAACAAATCATCGATTTTAACGGCCTTTGCATCTATCGCCTGACAGCCCAAATCCTCGGCAATCCACTGGGCATAGGTCTTTGTTGAGCCATATTTTGTTTTATAAACTACAATTGTGCTCATATTCTATCCTCCAATTTAATTTTCTAATTAAATTATATGATTAGATTTGCAAAATTTTAACTATCCTATCTCCAGACAACACACGACCTCTATGTGAGATGTGTGGGGGAACATATCAACACCAATACACTTTGTGGGTTTATACCCCAACTCACTCAAAAACTTTGCATCTCGTGCCAATGTCGCCACATTACAGGATACATAAACTATCCTCTTTGGCTTGGCACTTGCAATTGCTTTTAATGTCGCCTCATCACTGCCTTTTCTCGGTGGGTCAAGTATTACAATATCAGGGCTCAAGCCCTCTGAAATCAGCTTCGGTACGGCATTTTCTGCACTGTCGGCAAAAAATCTTGCATTCTCTATACCGTTGTTTTTGGCATTCTTTTTCGCGTCCTCAATAGCTTGTTCTACTATTTCAACACCTGTTACAACCTTCGCTTTTTTCGCTGCTGCAAGAGAAATTGTACCTATTCCACAGTATACATCAAGAACATTGTCATTCTCCGTAATCTCCGCAAATTCCAATGCTTTTCCGTATAACTTCTCTGTCATAACGGGGTTTATCTGATAAAAACTATGGGGTGAAATCTCAAAATCAATTCCACACAGTGTATCAGTGATTACACTTTTGCCGTAAATCAGCTTGTTCTCAAGCCCCAAAACCGAATTTCCACGGCTCTCGTTTATGTTTATATAAATTGATGCAATATTCTCTGAAATTGCCGTCAATCTCTCAATAAGCTTCTCTTTTTGAGGCAAGCTTTTACCGTTAATTGAAAGAACAACCATAATCTCACCCGAAACCTTACCGTCACGGATAAAGACACGACGAACTAATCCTTTATGATTTTCCTCGTCATAAACGCTTACCTTCACCTCATTCATATATGCCTTTATGGCATCTACGATTTTCTTGTTAATTTCACTTCCCACCATACAGTCGTCCACGGGGATAATCTCGTGAGAACGCT
>JAZNVD010000056.1:0-5481 GCA_045592645.1 Candidatus Ornithomonoglobus sp.
GCAATGCTTGATATTGAGGCGGTATACAGCCGTTTGTTCAATGCAAAAATCAAGTATACCCGTTCAGGTAATGACCCCGGTTATTACGAGGGTTATGCCGAGTCCCTCCGTAAAATGACACAGTCAGTGGGTGCGGAACAGTTGCTTGAAAGACTTGTAAAGCACTACGCATCACTTGGTACGGGACTTCTTGCAAAGTATATTGCTTTCCGCTTTGACGGAGAGCTTAAGGGTATTGCAAATTCCGATAAGACCACCTTTGACGAGATTGTGGGAATGGACCACCAGAAGAGGGTGCTTATTGATAACACAAAAGCATTTGTTGAGGGTAAGTTTGCCAATAATGTGCTTTTATTCGGTGACCGCGGAACAGGCAAATCATCCTCTGTCAAGGCTTTGCTTAATATGTTTGCAAAGGACGGCTTAAGGGTTATTGAATTGCCCAAGTCTGCAATTACGAAAATTCCCGAGCTTACAAAAAGGCTTCAGGAGTCACCCCATAAGTACATATTGTTCCTTGACGATCTGACCTTTGAACGTCACGATACGGAGTACCGTGCATTAAAGATTGCAATGGAGGGTCAGCTTCAGGCAACGGCAAATAATGTGCTGGTTTATGCAACATCAAACCGCCGTCATCTTATCCGTGAAACCTGGGCAGACCGTGACGGTGGCGAGGTACACGTAAACGACAACAAGCAGGAGATGTTGTCCCTTGCAGAACGTTTCGGTATAAGCTTATTCTTCCCCGCACCCGACTCAAAGCAGTACATTGAGATTGTCCGTGTGCTTCTTGAACGTAACGGTATTGAAATGACAGAGGAGATTAAAAAGGAAGCGGTCCGCTGGGAAATGAACTACGGCGGAAAGAGTGGAAGATGTGCAAAGCAGTTTGTGTCTGACTTTATGCACAGAGTGTAGGAGAAAAATATGAAAAAACTAATTGCAGTTGTTCTTGCTTGGGGAATGGTATTTTCCTCTGTCAGTGCAATAGCAGAAATAAATTATGTTGAGGGTGTATGTGAGGGCAATACCCTTAAGGTTACATACAGTGAGGGTGACATTGCAACGGTTTCTCTCTATGATGAGGGAAAGCTTTGCGGTATAAAAACTGCGAAGCTCCGTGACGGTGTGTACACCTTTAACCTTACAGAAAATGATATGGACAAGGATATGCGTATATCCTACTACGGCGAGAAAGTATATCCTGTAAAGACGGTAACACCCACACCCGCACCCACACATGCACCGCAGAAAACACCGTACCCCGAAGCTTATGAAAAACCTATTGATGCAATAAATGCACCTGCGGTTGTATCAGAGGTGGCAGAGGTAGCGGTTGACGGTGAGCTTTTCTATGAGCTTAAAGTGTGGTATCAGGGCAGAGAGTTAACAACCAATGTCCGTGAGAAGGTGGTTATAAAGTCAGCACCGTCAGATGTGGCGTACCTTGTTGACAAGACCGTAAATTATCTTCAGGCAGGGGATGTTGTTCACCTGACTTCTGATTTGCAGGGCAGGGTGAAGAGTGTTGAGTTTATTTACCGTCCCGGTTTTGAAGATTACTTTGCAAATAATATTATAACGGCGGGAATGATTGGTACTGATAACTTCAGTGAGTATCATTTCGGCGTGGCCGTTGATACCTATAAAGATGCAATGGAGCTTGCAGACAGTAACGGCAGAATTTCTGACCTTGACGTAAGCCCCGATGCCTTTGTCTATATTGTTACAAAAACACGCAGAGGTGCAAATGTCACCCTTGACGGAACGGGTGCAAGACTTGTACCTACGGCATTTATTCCCGATTCAAGCATTACGGACAATGTAATTGACTGGAACGGCATAACGGAAATCCCTTATGTTCTTGCAAGGGAATCAAGGGGCATTGTGACGGATATAATTGTATTTAATTAAAACAAACTAAAGTGAAAGAGTGGTGATTTAATGGGTTTTTCCGCAACCGAAGAGCTGGCACGCAAAAACGGTGTCAGTGAATATGAGTTTGAAATAATCAGAAATCAGCTTCTTGCAGATTACATAAAGGGCTACACCTCCTATGGTGATATACGTGATACCCTTAAAACCTACGGTATAAGACCTGTTCATAAGCACTACTTTGTTATATCTCTGTTTGTAAGAGATTACGGAATGTTAAAGGATGATGCACAAAAGGACACAACCTTTATTATAAATAACATTCTTGAGGACCTCCTTAATATGGAGGATATATACTTTACAAAGACGGACTCAATGGCGTGTTATATCATTAACTGCCCCGAACCGCCGAGGGACGGCAGGATTGAGATTGTCGAACGCTTCAGGGAGGCAAACAGGCTTATAAATGATATTCTTGAAATATCCTTTGTGGTAGGTATAAGCGGAATAAAGAGTGGGCTTGAGTCTTTGCCCGAGCTTTACAATGAAGCAGTAATGTCGGTAGATTATGCAAGGTTTTATGATGTTTCGGAGTTTGTTTATTACAGTGACTTAAACCGTGAGTACCGTGAGAATGAACGCCACGACCGTGTGTTCCCCCGTGAAACGGAGCTTGTTCTTGATATTAAAACAGGCAGAATGGATAAGATTGAAAAGACCATTGATTTGATGTTTTCGGCAGGCGGTGGCAGAATACTTGAAAAGTGGTATTATCAGGGACTTGCATATAATATTTTAAACAATATCCTTTCCGTTACGGAGAATGTTTCAATGTCCGCTTATGAGGAGATAATTGAAGAAGCCAACAGTGTGGGGAATGACCCTACAATCAAGGACATAAAAGCACTCCTTTGCCGTGCAGGTAAAATTGCCTGTCGTTGCTATAAAACAGAGTCAGAAAAGTCTACAAGTATTTATGCTATGACACGTCGCTATATCGGTCAGCATTATATGGACCATAATCTTGATATTTCAACTTTGGGTGAAGCTTTTAATATGACGGGTTTTTATATTTCGAGAATATTTAAACAGCACAGCGGAATGAAGGTTACAAAATATGTAAACGAATTGCGTGTTGAACGTGCAAAGAAGATTCTTCTTGAGAATACCAAGATGAAGATTTCGGAGGTAGGCTGGAGTGTGGGCTTTGACAATCAACGCACATTTTTAAAGATTTTCAAGGAGATTGAGGGGGTTACACCCACCCAGTACCGTAACGCAAATATTATCTAAAATATTCACTTAAGTAACAGAAAATGCACTTGACCTCAAGTGCATTTTTTGGTATAATTTAATTATAAAATTTAAAAAAAGGAGAAAAACTATGCTAAAAAAATTACTATCAATGGCTATGGCGTTGATCATGGCAACAGGCCTTCTGGCAGGCTGCGGCGGTCCTGCAAAGCAGGAGAGTGCATCACCCATTACATATGCAGAGGGCGACAGCATTTATCCCATGCAGTGTGAGGATGAATTGGTACTATGGACAGTTACACTTAACTCAGAGGATCTTAACACATCACCCTTCGGCCTTGCATGGCAGGAGCAGACAGGCGTTAAGCTTAAGTTCGAGCAGCCTATGGGTTCAGGTTTGGAGCCTCTAAACACACTTCTTGCATCAGGTACACTTCCTGACATTATGGTAACAGACCTTTCAGCAGTTCCCGGTGGTATTCAGAAGATGGCAGATGACGGTGTTATTGTAGCTCTTAATGACTATATTGACGCTTATGCTCCCAACCTTAAGAAGTACCTTGAGGAGAACCCCGAGATTGCAAAGATGGTAAGATCAGATGATGGTAACTATTACTACTTCCCGTTCGTAAGACAGGATGAAAGACTAACATCATCACAGGGTCTTGCTCTAAGAAAGGATATGCTTGATAAGGCAGGTCTTGCAGTTCCCGAGACAATTGATGAGTGGACAGAAGTTCTTCGTGCATTCAAGGCTCAGGGTGCAGACGCTCCCTTCTCAACATCAAACTTCGTGTTTGATGAGCTTGCAAATGGCTTTATCGGCGGTGCTTACGGCACAACAGGTAACTACTACATAAAGGACGGCAAGGTTAAGTATGGCTTCATGGAAGAAGAGATGAAGGATATGCTTGGCCTATACAAGGCTTGGTATGACGAGGGTCTTTTAGATCGTAATATCGTATCAGTAGCAGACATTGACGGTCAGATCTTCCAGGGCGAGACAGCTGCTTCAATTCTTTGGGCAGGTTCAGGTATGGGTAAGTATATGAATGCTAAGCCTTCACCCGAGTTTGACCTTGTAGCAGCACCTGCGGCAGTTCTTGAAAAGGGTCAGGTTTCTGACTTTGGTGGCAAGGGCTTCCTACCAGGTAACGCTAACTGCGGTTACATCACAACTGCTTGTAAGAATATCGAGCTTGCAGTAAGACTACTTGACTATGGTTTCTCAGAGGCAGGTCACGTACTATTCAACTTCGGTATCGAGGGAGAGAGCTTTAACTGGGTTGACGGTTACCCCGCATACACAGATATAATTCTAAAGAACCCCGAGGGTAAGTCAATTTCAGAGGCTATGAAGCCTTACCTATGCGCATCAGGTTCATTCCCCGGTATCCAGGATTACAGATACCTTGAGCAGTACTATCAGCTACAGGCTCAGAAGGATGCTCCCGATGTATGGTCAAAGTGTAACTCAACTGAGACTAAGATTCCCAAGCTAATCTTCACAACTGAAGAGAGTGACAGAATGGCAGCTATTAAGACAAATGTTGACACATGTGCACAGGAGTGGGCATTCAAGTTCATCACAGGCGATAAGTCGCTTGAGAATGATTTCGATAAGTTCAGAGATGAGCTAAGAACATACGGCGTTGAGGATGTTCTTGAGATTTATCAGGCTGCATATGACAGATATCTTAAGAGATAAAACGACTTTTAAGAAAGAAATGCTTCGGCATTTCTTTCTTTTTTTTTCTCTTTTTTTGTAATTTTGTTCCAAGGGGGGACAATTGATAAAAAATGTGTGCATTAATTGTTAAAAAAATTAAAATATATGATGTGGGATGGTGATTTTGTACAAAAGCATAAAAAAGTGTACAAATGGCTTGATATTCAACTTTTTTTCGATACATATTTAAGGGCGATTCATAAAATATTCACTTTTATTTCAAAATAAACACTTGCGAATGAGCACTTTTTTTGATAAAATTTAATCATAAAAAATAAGATAGGAGAAAATATCATGCTAAAGAACAAAAAAATGCTATCATTGGTAGCTGCACTACTTAGTGCAACATGTTTGCTTTCAGCTTGTGGCGGGGGCCCTGCAAAGCAGGAGAATGCATCACCCGTTACATATGCAGAAGGCGACAGCATTTACCCCATGCAGTGTGAGGATGAGCTTACACTATGGACAGGTATGAACACAGAGGACCTTAATAAGACACCTCTTGGTCTTGCATGGCAGGAGCAGACAGGTGCGAAGATTCACTTTGAGCAGCCCGTAAGCAATGGTGCTGAGGCTATGAATACACTTCTTGCATCAGGTCAGCTTCCCGACATTATGGT
>JAZNVD010000057.1:0-10832 GCA_045592645.1 Candidatus Ornithomonoglobus sp.
GCTTGGCCTCCGACTTCGCCCTTTTTAGCGTAATCGATAAAAGCATTCATAAGTGTTGATTTTCCTGCATTTGTGTAACCGACTAATGCTACTGTGATAACACCGTCTTTTTCTCGTCTTTTGCGAAGTAATCCTCGTCTCTTTTCAACCTCGTTAAGTTGTTCTTGTAAAGCGTGCATTCGCCTCATTATATGACGACGGTCGCTTTCAAGTTTTGTTTCACCGGGACCTCGTGTACCGATACCTCCGCCTGTTCGGCTCAATTCAAGTCCCATACCACGCAAACGCGGTAACTGATACTTTAACTGTGCAAGCTCTACCTGAAGCTTACCCTCACCCGACCTTGCACGCATTGCAAAAATATCAAGTATAAGCATCGAACGGTCAAGAACACGCACACCGAGATAGTCCGATATATTCCGCAGCTGAATTGGTGTTAGCTCATCGTCGAATACAACAAGGGTTGCATCAAGGCTCTCTGTTGCCGTCTTTAATTCCTCGAGCTTTCCCTCTCCAAAATATGTTCCACTGTCGGGAACGGGGCGGTTCTGTACCATCTCTCCTACAACCTCGCCACCTGCAGTATCTACCAGCTCTGCAAGCTCTGCCATCGACTCCTCTGTTGTATCATTTAATACATCACGAAGGCCTTTGTGCAGACCCGCAATTATGACTTTTTCTTTTTCTTCGTTACAGTTCTGCATAACCGACCTCCTTTTCACTATTTAGTATAGCAGAAAATTATGGAATAGTACAGTGAATTTTCAAAAAATTTATAATTTTTTTTGAAAACCACTTGCAAATAAATAAATTTATGGTATAATATAGGGGTATTATTGCGAATTCGTGGGTTTACCACTTACAAAGGAGGTTAGAATATGAAGACACTATTTATTGTACTTCACCTTATAGTTTCAGTATTACTTGTTTGTGTAGTTCTTCTTCAGGAAGGTAAAGATCCCGGTATGAAGGGTATTCAGGGTGCATCATCAGATATGGGTGATTCATTCTTCAAGCGTGCAGGCGGTACTACAAAGGAAAAGATGCAGTTACAGCTTACAGTAACAATTTCTGTACTATTCCTTATAACAACATTAGTACTTGGCATCGTATCATAAGAAAATGCAAACTAAATGAGCAATTTAAAAGGCAGAAAATAATTTCTGCCTTTTTTGTTTTTAAGTTATATTTTGTACTGCGTACTCGGGTTTTTATATTGGCACAGATGTTTCAACGGGTGCAGGAGTAACGGGTTGAGTTGAGAATGCGTTATCTCCCGGCTCAAATAACCACACCATAATCATTGGTACAACAAACATTATAAAAAGTGACACCATAAGAGAAATCAAAATCTTTTTCAAAATAACCGCCTCCCATAAATTATATGAGAGCAAAAGAAAAAATACAACCGCTTTCACGGTTGCATTTTTTCTTTAGTCTGTTACTTCCATTTCTGTTTCAGGTTCAGTTACTCTTTCCTCTTTAACCTGATTAAAGATTTCCATAAATTCGTCACCCGTTATGGTTTCCTTTTCAATAAGGAATTCAGAAATCTTATGAAGTGCGTCCATATTGTCAAGAAGTAAATTATTGGCTATCTCGTAACGCTTTTTCATAATCTTTATTACTGCCTCGTCAACCTTTGTTAAGGTTTCCTCGGAGCAATGAGCAACACTCTTACCGTCAAGGTAACGGTTTGTAAGGCTTTCAAGTCCAACAAGTCCGAACTCCTCACTCATACCGTACATAGTAATCATCTGCCGTGCCATTTGTGTTGCACGTTCAATATCATTTGCCGCACCTGTGGTCTGTGTATTAAACACTACCTCCTCTGCCGCACGGCCTGCCAAAAATACAGTTATTTCGTCAAGAAGCTCGTCACGGTTATTAAGGTACTTTTCCTCCTCGTCAGGCATCTGCATAGTATAACCCAATGCACCCATTGTACGGGGCACAATTGTAATCTTTTGCACGGGTTGAGTATTCTTTTGTAAAGCTGTAGCCAATGCGTGGCCAACCTCATGAAATGCAACAATTCGCTTTTCATCCTTTGAAAGAATTCTGTCCTTTTTCTCCTTACCGGCTATAATTACTTCAACGGAGTCCATTAAGTCTTCCTGAACAACTTCTTGTCTGCCCATCCTTACAGCTCTTAACGCCGCCTCGTTTACCATATTGGCAAGGTCAGCGCCAACCGCACCGCTTGTGGCAAGTGCCATAGCGTGAAGGTCAACATCGGGAGCAGTTTTTACATTCTTAATATGAACTTTAAGAATATCCTCACGGCCCTTTAAATCAGGCTTTTCAACTATAATGCGTCTGTCAAATCTACCTGGGCGAAGCAATGCCTTATCAAGAATTTCAGGACGGTTAGTTGCAGCAAGTACTACAAGTCCCTTTGAAGTGTCAAATCCGTCCATTTCCGACAGCAACTGATTGAGTGTCTGCTCACGTTCGTCATTTGTGGTCATCTGTGTATCACGGGACTTACCGATAGCGTCAATCTCGTCAATAAATATTATACAGGGTGCCTTTGCCGCCGCCTGCTTAAACAAATCTCTTACTCGTGATGCACCTACACCTACAAACATCTCCACAAACTCGGAGCCTGAAAGAGAGAAGAAAGGTACATTTGCTTCACCTGCAACAGCCTTTGCAAGTAACGTTTTACCTGTTCCGGGCGGGCCCACCAAAAGTGCACCTTTGGGTTGTTTTGCACCAATTGCAGTGTACTTACCGGGATTATGAAGAAAATCAACAATCTCATTAAGAGATTCCTTTGCCTCCTCCTGACCTGCTACATCCTTAAAGGTTATACCCGTTTTGTTTTCCATATTGTACATCTTGGCATTGGACTGGCCTATTCCCATAATTCCGCCGCCGCCCATTTTCTTTGACATAAACCTTGATATTATAGAAAACGACACAACCAGAAAGACAATCGGCATTATCCAGGAAAGAATAAAGCTGACTACGGGACTTGACTTCTCAATTGGTGTAGAATATGCTATACCCTTATCGTCAAGCTTCTGCAGAAGTCTGTCATCCTTGATATAGCCCGTGTAATAAACAGTTTCTGCTTCCTCAACAGAGGGAATTATTCCAATACCTAAAAGAACATCGGGTGTTGGCTCGGGCTTTTCCTCGGTCTTCTCGTAAATCACATAACGGTCAGACTTGATTTCAACCTCTTTAACCTTGCCCTCATCTATCATTGTCATAAATTCATTATAGGTTATCTCCTTGGAAACAGGTGCCATTAATGAACTTGTCAGCATATTCAAACCAAGAGACAGTACAACAGAGCCTATGATAAGCCACATAATAGGGCTTCTTTTTTTAGGTGGTTTACTGTTACCTTTGTTGTTATTATTCATAGTATTTATATATATTCCTTTCACGAAATCATGATTTCAGAATTAGTTTATCATAATAAACTGTAAATTTCAACCGAAATTCCGTAAGTTTTATACTTTGTTCATAATTAAACTGCCCCGAAACCCCTTGACAAACACATTTTTATAGTATAAAATATATGAATACATTATTTGTAAATAAAAGCAGGATTTTAATCTTGTTATATATGAGGTGGAAAAATGAAAAACAGCGAGAAAACAATGGACAAAATTGTTGCCCTTTGTAAAGGCAGAGGCTTTATCTTTGCAGGCAGCGAAATTTACGGTGGCCTTGCAAACACATGGGACTACGGCCCCCTTGGTGTTGAGCTTAAGAACAACGTAAAGAAGGCATGGAGCAAGAAATTCATTCAGGAATCACCCTACAACGTAGGCGTTGACTGTGCTATCCTTATGAACCCCGAAACATGGGTTGCATCAGGTCACGTGGGCGGTTTCTCCGACCCTCTTATGGACTGTAAGGAGTGTAAGGCACGTTACCGTGCAGATAAGCTTATAGAGGACTACGCTGCAGAGAATAACTTTGACATCTGCTGTGACGGTTGGTCAAACGAGCAGTTGAAGGAGTACATCGACGAGCACGAAATCGTATGTCCCAAGTGTGGAAAACGTAACTTCACAGATATCCGTCAGTTTAACCTGATGTTTAAAACATTTCAGGGCGTTACAGAGGACAGTGAAAACACAATCTTCCTTCGTCCCGAAACTGCACAGGGTATATTCGTAAACTTCAAGAACGTTCAGCGTTCATCAAGAAAGAAAGTGCCTTTCGGTATTGCACAGATTGGTAAATCATTCAGAAACGAAATCACTCCCGGTAACTTCACATTCCGTACACGTGAGTTTGAGCAGATGGAGCTTGAGTTCTTCTGTGAGCCCGGTACAGACCTTGAGTGGTTTGCATACTGGAAGCAGTTCTGTATTGACTTCTTAAAGTCACTTAATATGAACGAGGAAAACCTTCGTTACCGTGACCACGCACCCGAGGAGCTTGCATTCTACTCAAAGGCAACATCAGATATCGAGTTTATGTTCCCCTTCGGTTGGGGTGAGCTTTGGGGCGTAGCAGACAGAACTGACTATGACTTAAAGCAGCATATGGACCATTCAGGTGTTAATATGGAGTATATGGACCCTGTTACAAACGAGAAGTATATTCCCTATGTAATCGAGCCGTCACTTGGTTGTGACAGAGTTGTTCTTGCATTCCTTTGCGAAGCATACGACGAAGAGGAGCTTGAGGGTGGCGACTCAAGAGTTGTTCTTCACTTCCATCCTGCACTTGCACCCGTTAAGGCTGCAATTCTACCTTTGTCAAAGAAGCTTGACGAAGGTGCAACTGCAATCTTTGAAAAGCTTACAAAGAAGTATAACTGTGAATACGACAACGCTGGCTCAATCGGTAAGCGTTACCGCAGACAGGACGAGATAGGAACTCCCTTCTGTATCACTTATGACTTCGAGTCAGAGGAGGATGGTGCAGTAACCATTCGTGAGAGAGACACAATGGAGCAGACAAGAGTTAAGATTGAAGACCTTGAGGCTTATTTAGACGAAAGATTATCCTTTTAAATAACAAAAACGCAGGGCAAAAGCCCGCTGTTTTTTCAATAGAAAAAGCCGAGAAAATCTCGGCTTTTAATTATTTTACTACTGAATAATATCTCAGCTTGAATACTATATTCTTGCCGGTATTGTGAATAAGCTGGTAGTCATATTCTATGCCCTCTGCATCAAATCTGTCCAACATCTGGTAGAAATCAGTTCGATTGGTCATATAATAACCATCAGAAGATGATACTCCCATTTCACTCATTATACTGAAAACAGCTCCCATATCCTCATCTGATATAAGAATATAATCCGCAATGGCTCCCTTTGATGCACTGTCGCGGGTACCTACACTGTAGTAAGCTACCGCTTTTCCTTCACCAACCATAGCGTAGTCATTAACACTTGGCGTTGTTTCAGGTACAGGCGCTACCGCTACATCTTCCACCTTTTCGGGCGTCTGTGGCGTAGCCGGCGTTACATCGGGTATTGCAACGGGGGTTGTCTCCGGATTTACAACAGGTGTTGTAACAGGCTTCGCATCGGGTTTTACCACGGGTGCTTTATCAGATTCTACTGTTGTTATAGGTGCTTTTTCAGTTTTATTTTTGCTGTCTGGTATAGTTTTCTGTGTTTCAGCGGATGACGCAGGTTTGTCATCTCTTACTTTACCGTCGCTAACTCTTGTGGCTTTTTCAGTCTCCGCTACTGCAGTTTCTACATCCATATTATCAACTGCCACATCTGTTGTAGTGTTACCAGCTTCTGTTACTGTAACAGTTTCACTGATAACATCATCACCTGAATTGTCAGATAAACGGTCCTTTATATAGCCACCGTTAACACCTACTGCAATACCAACTGCAAGACATGCTGCAAGGGTTGCATACTGCTTGATACTCCATGACTTTGTTCTGCCCCCAACAGGCGCAACTGCCATTTTATCAAGCTTGGCGTTAACTTCAGCAATAAGCGTTTTGGGTGGGGCGGGACACGGAATAGACGCAGAAATGGCTGTTATTGATTTAAAGAATTCCATTTCGTTTCTGCAATCATCACAGAAATCACAATGAGCATCCATACACTCACGGTCTAATTCATCAATAGACTCGTAACGGTCAAGCAATTCTCTGAACTCTGAACAAATCATTTCTTATTCCCCCTTTCCCCTTATAGCTTATTTCAATATATTAGACGGCTTTTTATAGAAAAAGTTCCCGTTTTTCTGCTAAAATTTTACGTAGTGCGGTCCTTGCACGGTTTAGTCTTGACCTGACCGTTCCTACAGGACACTTCAGAATTTTTGCAATCTCCTCATAAGATAACTGTTGCATATCGGAATATACAATAACCTCACGGTACTCTGTCTTAAGGCTTGCAATAGCTTCTCTTACAAGTCGTTGTCTTTCATCTGCCTCAACAGACTCCTCCGGTGTCGGAGTGTCCGATTTCATATTATTAATAGGACCGCTGTCATCTTCATCATCCCCGTAAAGGCTGATATTCATACCCTGCTTCTTGCGTTTTCTCAAAATATCGTTGCATACGTTTCTGCAGATTACATAAACCCAGGTGGTAAAGGCCGACTGACCTTTAAATGAGGCAATAGACTTGTAAATCTTTATAAAGACTTCCTGGGTTGCGTCGGACGCATCTTCATAATCGGACAACATTCCGTAGGCAATATTAAACACCTGTGTCTGGTATTTTTCCATAAGCTCTGTAAAAGCATCACGGTTGCCTTTTTTTATGCGTTCAATCAATTCGTTTTCTGTCAATCACCTCACCACCTTTCTTTAGAATTTTATCTTAATCAGTAATTATTTATTCTCTCACAATAAGCTTTATATGAAGAACTTATATCCGCCATACAATCTCCGCCAAACTTCTCTAAAAAGGCATTTGCAACCTCAAACGCAGTCACTGCCTCAACAACTACCGCACAGGCGGGTACAGCACACGCATCTGAACGTTCAACTGACGCCTTATGCTCACTCTTGTCAATTACACTTGCCGTTTTCAAGGGATTGTATAATGTAGGAATAGGCTTCATAGCGGCTCTTACAACAATCGGCTCGCCGTTGGACATACCGCCCTCAATCCCCCCTGCATTGTTTGTTACACGTTTAAACCCATCCTTATATTCAATCTCGTCGTGGACCTTTGAACCGCAGGCTCTTGCCGCGTCAAAGCCCATACCAATCTCAACACCCTTAATTGCCTGAACACTCATAACGGAAAAGGCAATTCTTGCATCAAGCTTTTTATCATAGTGAACGTAGCTTCCAAGTCCTACGGGCACGCCCGCTACAACAGTTTCAACAATACCTCCGCAGGATTCACCCGATGCCTTTATGTTGTCTATGTATTCCATTGCCCTCTTTTCAGCTTCGGCATCACCAAAGCCTACAGGCGAATTATTAACTCTTACGTAGAAATCTCTGTCTGTAACATCAGCAGTGTCCTCTACCTCACCAATTGAAACAACACGGCTGTTGAGTGTAATACCAAAGGGTTCGACAATCTGTCTTACCAATGCACCCACCGCAACTCTTGCTGCTGTTTCACGGGCAGATGCCCGTTCGAGAACATTTCTCAAATCGTGGTGGTCATATTTCATACCGCCCGAAAGGTCAGCATGTCCGGGACGGGGAAACTCAACGGCCTTTTCACCGTTCGATACTTCAGTGCCCATTATCTCCTGCCAGTTCTCCCAGTCACGGTTTTTTATCTGTATAGCAATGGGGCTGCCCAAAGACACACCGCCACGTACACCTGAAAGAATTTCCGCAGTATCCTTCTCTATTAACATTCTTCCGCCGCGTCCGTAACCTTTCTGACGCTTTGCAAGATAATTATTTATTTCATCAAGACTGATTTTAACCCCTGCAGGTACGCCTTCAATAATAACTGTAAGGCACTTGCCGTGGGTTTCACCTGCTGTAAAATAACGCAACATATTATTAAGTCCTTTCTATACATACCTATACATAATATATTTTATCACTTTTTACGGTTTCTTTCAAGACCTAATGGAATTTATTCAAAAAAATTTAAAAAACTATTGACAATCCTCAAATTTTTAGTTATAATAGTTTGGTAGTTAATTTAGGGGTGTAGCTCAGTTGGTAGAGCATCGGTCTCCAAAACCGAGTGCCCAAGGTTCGAGTCCTTGTACCCCTGCCAGAAAAAAGCACTTGCGTATGCAAGTGCTTTTTTTAGTTAAATCACTGAAGATGTTCCGTTAACAATGACCTGAATGGTTTTTTCACACCATTTTCAATCACAGTTCCATCTGCAAACTCCATCATTGGTTTAAATACTCCATCCACCATTTCATATCCTGTAGTAATGTATAACGGCAAATTAATTGTTTTTGAAACAATCTCGGCAACCTCTACCCTTGTTATCTTACTATTCGGGTTCATATCCTTGCTATCTGTAATTTTATATTCATATGCCAAATCTATCCACGGTTCATACCAGTTATCACCCATATTCGTAATCAAGCTATTATAGCCTATTACCGTCAGACACATTTTTACTGCTTCTGCAAATGAAATATTATCATTAGGCTTAAATGTTCCATCCTCATATCCGTCAACAATTTCTGAACCTGCACAATATAATATGTAATTTAATGCCCAATGTTCACTGTCAACATCAGAAAACAAATTTTTCTGGGAGGGTTCACCCTGAAAATCCTCTCTACCACTAACGACTGCAATAATTTTTGCAAACTCTGCCCGAGATATAAACGCGTCAGGCTTGAATGTGCCATCATCATAGCCGGACAGTACCTCCAGTTTTGTCAGTGTTGCTACCGCGTCATTATTGCAGTCAGAATATGCAAGCACAGGTATATTCATCGTCATACAAGCCATAATAACTGTACATCCCAAAGCTACAATTCTCTTAATCTTTTTCATATAAATCTTCCTTTCTTTTAATGCGTTCTGCATTTTTGTTATGTGTAAGGTAGCTTAAACGGATAAGTTTTCATAATCATTTTTCCGTCGTTGCTTATACCTATAAGCATAGTATATCATAAATTAATGATAATATCAAGATAAAACTTATACATATAAGCAAAAATGCAGGAGGTATTTTATGGACAAAATGCTGACAGACAATAAATTTTGCGACAATCTGAAGAAAATCCGAAAGGCTAAAGGCTTAACACAGGAGCAAACAGTTGCGAAGTTGCAACTTATGGGTTCGCCTATAAGCCGAAGCACATATTCATTGATAGAAATGGGCAGAGGAAATATATTCATAAGTGACCTTGTAGGTCTACAACAAATATTTGACGTAGACTTTGCCGAGTTTTTCGAAAACATAGACGTATCCCGTGACGGCAGAGAATAAAAGAAGCACTTGCGTTTGCAAGTGCTTCTTCTTACTTTATTCAGGCTTTGTTTCAAGCTTCAGGGGGTAATCACCAAGCTTATTAACCTTAAAGCCATTTTTCTTATATTCTTCATAATCAAATGCTTCAAGCTCATCTATTGCAAGCTTGTGGAATTCATAAAAATTCTTCCACCACTCATATCCTGAACCAAGCTCTGCATTAAGATATGCATCTGCAATATCACATCCCATGGCGGGAGCTACATAAAATGCACCCATAGCAAGAACGTTAACACCGTTACCTGTTATTGCACGAAGTGCCGCAGGAACGCTTTCAACAACACCTGCGTGAACGTGGGGGCACTTGCTGGCTGCTATATGGATACCCATACCTGTTCCGCAGAAAAGCAATGCTCTTTCGAATTCTCCTTCTGATATCATAGCACCTGCTCTTAAACCTACTCTGTGGAACATTAAATCTGTATCATCAAGGTCAGAGTCTGCACGAACACCTACATCAGTTATCTTCCATCCCTTTTTTCTTAAATGGTCACACACCGCTTCCTTTAACGGATATCCCGCAAAGTCTGCACCTACTAAAATTTCTTTGTCCTTTACAAGTTTCATAATTTTTCACTCCATTCATTTATTTCTTTTTCTAAATAATCACCGTCATACTTAATTTTAACAGTGTTATCCCTCTTTAAAATAACCCTGATATTATCCTTTTCTCTTTGCCATTTAACGTTTATATTTCCGCTTATAGTGTTATAATTCAGTTCAACAAAATCTATGCCTTCAATAAACTCAGGGGCAAATATAAACTCAGGCTCTCCGCATTTTTCCTCGTCTATTCTGATTCCGCCAAGATTTTTGATTATCCATGACATAAAATCAGAATACATATGATGGTTTTTAGAATCAGAGTTAATGTTAACATCCCACTTCTCCCATAGGGTTGTGGCATCGCCATCCATCCACACCTTATAACCGGGATATCCGTCAACCTTCAACAGCCTCAAGGCATATTCTGAAAGTCTACACTTGCTTAAAGCGTGCAACAAACGTCTTATCCCTACCATTCCGCAGTTAAGATGGAATTTACTCTCTTCCATCAGGGTTTTAAGTTGTTGTTTTAAGGGGGTCAGGTCATTGTAAATATCATAATATATAAGCATAGCAACGGAGCATTGTTCATTTATTGTGCAATATCCGTCATCATCAATATACTTTTCTATTATGAACAACCGCAGCTCTTGAGCCCTTTTTTCATATTCTTTTTCTTTACCATTATGGGAAAGCTTTGGAGAAAGTGCCGTAATTTTCAGGAAAGAATACATCAGCACCGCATTTATAAAACCGACCTCAACACGACCTATCCCTCCGGGTGCGGCCCAGTCGTCTAACCCGAAATCAAACAATCCGATTTCATTCTTCCTTGTATCAAGATAATCTAAATATCTTTCAAGGTACTCAAAGTTCTCTTTAAGCAGTTCACCGTTCCCCGTATGAAGA